>NZ_FZQY01000005.1 GCF_900199585.1 Helicobacter sp. 'house sparrow 1'
TATATTATTTAATTCATTGATAGTAACCTTTTCCAGATTTTCTTGTTTTTATATAAATCCATCTTTTGAGATTAATCATTACAAGATCCCTTATCGCCCCTTTTTAAACCCTTAGCAGATATTATCTATTTGAGATTAAAACTTTTAATCTTTATCAGATGGTTTAAGATATTAATGGTTGTAACTTTTAATTTTTGTAAAACTAATGGTTTTTTAGGTAGTAAGAGTTTTTATATAGGAGAAGGGGATAAAAATAGATTGTTTGATATTTTTGATAGGAAGCAAAACTAAACCTTTATAAAAACTGTTTATATATTTTGTAATAAACTTATTTTTACACTATTAAAAATAAAGAGGTTATTTTGGATAAACAAAGTGCTAAGTTTTTATTATTTGCTTACATTATTATCATTTTTCTTGGAACTTTGATTTTATTATTACCCCAGATGCATTCTAAGGATTTAAACTTTATTGATGCATTATTTATGGTTACATCAGCAATTAGCTCTACGGGTTTGGTGGTTAAAAGTGTTTTTAGTGATTTTACATTTTTAGGGCAGATATTTTTACTCTTTTTAATACAAGTTGGCGGACTTGGGTATATGATTATTGCGAGTTTTATTTATATTTTTTTTAAAAATTCTTTTGTGAAAAACAAAATTTTAAAAAGCAATATAGATTTGACATTTAAAGATGATCTCTCATTGGTATTAAAAAATATGATTATTTTAGTTTTACTTATAGA
The DNA here is from genome assembly GCF_900199585.1 of Helicobacter sp. 'house sparrow 1'. Taxonomy (NCBI): domain Bacteria; kingdom Pseudomonadati; phylum Campylobacterota; class Epsilonproteobacteria; order Campylobacterales; family Helicobacteraceae; genus Helicobacter; species Helicobacter sp. 'house sparrow 1'. The sequence goes on from NZ_FZQY01000005.1 coordinate 746, forward strand.
GTTTTTTGGAGCATTGATTCTATTTTTATTTTTTTATCCAATGATGGGTTTTTTAAATGCATTATGGGCAGGGATTTTTCATAGCATTTCTGCTTTTAATAATGCTGGTTTTTCGGTTTTTCAAGGTGGGATGTTGCCTTATGTCCATCATTATGGAGTCAATTTGACAATTAGCATATTAGTAATTCTTGGAGGATTGGGGTATTTTGTGCTGCTAGAAATTTTCCATTTAATTAAAAGAAAAAATTTATCTATTCATACCAAGATTGTGATAATTGGAACAATAAGTTTGATATTAATTTCTTGGATTTTCTTTTTCCTACTTGAATATCATAACCAAGATTCCTTAGAGAGTTTTGATTTTCAAGAAAAACTTCTTGCATCATTTTTTACAATTATTAATTATCGTACCTCGGGTTTTAATACATTGGATTTAAGTATGATTCGAGACACTTCTTTATTTTTTGCATCCTTATTTATGATAATTGGAGGATCTCCTGCTGGAACTGCTGGAGGCATAAAAATCACGACTATAGTGGTAGTGATTTTATATATTTATTGGAGTATTAAGGGTGAGGAGAGGGTAATAGTTTTTAGAAGAGAAATAGAAAAAGAAATTGTTTATCAAGCTTACTTAATTATCATGCTTACTTTTTTTGTACTCATTATCAGTTTAATGGTGCTAAGTTTTCTTGAAGATGGAAATCAAAGAGGGTTTTTAGCGTTATTATTTGAGGTTTGTTCTGCCTTTAGCACAACTGGTCTTTCTGTTGGTAATGGTGATGATTTAAGTCTTTCTGCATTATTTGGAGATTCTGGAAAAATGCTAATTATTTTTTTAATGATTATGGGCAAAATAGGAGCTTTGGCTTTTTTGATCGGCTTTTTTAGACAACAAAAACAAAGCAGAATTTCTTATGTCCAAACAAAGATTTTGCTTTAATATGCCTTTGTTAAGGCATTAATGATTAAAAAATAGGTTAGGATAAACAAAGATATGCTATTTTTAAAATCTTAGAGATCTTATACAATCTTAGATTAAGTGGTGGAGCTGTGGGGAATTGAACCCCAGTCCAAAAATCATATCCACAAAGGCATCTATACATACTTCAGTATTTGCTTATCTTATTGCGTGAGGGTGCAAACACCAAAACCATTTCACACAAGCAGTCACTTTTTTAACTCTTTTCTTTTGACATAAAAAAGAGCTAGCCTACTTAATGACGGATCTATAGATAGTAGGCATTTCTATATCACCGGCTCCAAAGCTAAGATAAACTTACGCCACTTTTGCGTAAGCTGGAGCGTAATTTGTATTATTTGCGTTTAATTTTAAAGTGGCAGGATTACGGAATGCCATCCGGTATGCAACCTAAGCAATACAACTCCTGTCGAAATCCAAGTCAGCCCCATATCAGACAAGAGGGCTGATTTTATCATCATTGTCTTATAATGTCAATATGCTCATTAGGTGTGAAATCAAAGATTTTTTTATCAAGTGAAATATTGATTTTTACTTGTTCTAGACTGATCTCAATGGAATTTTGAAAATCATCCTTATATAAAATCTGATAAGGGAGATTGTTTCTTAGAATTAATGTGTAGTCTGTATTGCCAATTCTTGTATGATAGTTTCCATCCTCACCAACTTTTGCAGAAGTGACAATGCTAAAAAAATCTACCTGTTGTGCAATATGAGAAATTGTAGCTTGTTCTAATAAAGGTTCAAAAATAATCACATTATTACCATTTAGATAAATTTCTTTTTTAATGGGGCTGGTATAGACCCATTTTGCTAAATTAGGATTTATGGCAAAGAGTTTTCCTGAGTAGATAATTTTTTCATCATTTTGATATGTTGTTTGAATAAAATCAGCCTTTATACTTTTTATGTTTTCACCCCAACCAAGAAGTAATAATAGAGTGGAAAAATAAAGCAGTAGCTTTTTTGTCATATGCTTGCCTCATCTAATTTTGTAATAAAAATTCTATCGTAACTTATGCTAGAATTGCAATTATTTGTCAATTGAGGGTTTTAGATGATACAAGCTATTTTAGGGAAGATCTTTGGCACAAGAAATGATCGTTTAATTAAGCTTTATAAAAAGCGTGTCGCATACATTAATAGTCTTGAAGCTCAATATGAGGGTATGAGTGATGAGGCACTTAAAGAATCTTTCTTTCAGCTTAAGCAACAAGTAGAACAAAAAGGTTTAGATGAAGTTTTAGCGCAGAGTTTTGCAATTACTAGGGAGGCCTCCAAGAGAATTTTGGGGATGCGACATTTTGATGTCCAATTGATTGGAGGAATGGTATTGCACGAGGGGAAAATTGCAGAAATGAAGACAGGAGAGGGAAAGACTTTAGTGGCAACTCTGCCTGTAGTTTTAAATGCATTACTTGGCAAGGGGATTCACGTAGTGACTGTAAATGATTATCTTGCAAATCGTGATGCTAAATTAATGGAGCCTTTGTATAATTTTTTAGGTTTTGAAGTAGGAGTTGTTACAGGGGATTTAAAGGATGATGCTCAAAGGCTAGAGGTTTATTCTAAAGATATTGTTTATGGAACAAATAATGAATTTGGTTTTGATTATTTAAGAGACAATATGAAATATGACCTGGAACAAAAAGTGCAAAAGAGTCATTATTTTGCAATTGTTGATGAAGTGGATTCTATTTTAATTGATGAAGCGCGAACTCCACTGATTATTTCAGGACCTGTAAATCGTCAAATGGAAAATTATCAGAGGGCTGATAGTGTTGCGTGCAAACTAAAGATTGATACTGATTTTACTATTGATGAAAAAAATCGCATTGTTTTGCTTACAGAAGAGGGAATAAAAAAAGCAGAGCAGTTATTTGGTGTAGATAATCTCTATAGTTTAGAAAATGCTGCTTTGTCACATCATTTAGATCAGGCTTTAAAGGCAAATTATCTTTTTTTCAAGGATAAAGATTATGTTATTTTAAATGATGAAGTTGTTATTGTAGATGAATTTACTGGTAGATTGAGTGAGGGGAGAAGATTTTCAGAGGGATTGCATCAGGCATTAGAGGCAAAAGAGGGGGTGAAGATAAAAGAAGAGAGCCAGACTCTAGCAGATATTACTTTTCAAAATTATTTTAGACTTTATGAAAAGTTAGCCGGAATGACAGGAACCGCACAAACTGAGGCTACAGAATTTTTGCAAATTTATAATCTTGAGGTTGTTTCAATTCCTACAAACTTACCAATTCAAAGAAAAGATCTTAATGATTTGGTTTATAAAAGTGAGGCAGAGAAATTTGATGCTGTAGTCTCAAAAATTGTAGAGTTACACACCAAGGGGCAACCTGTTTTGGTAGGAACAGCAAGTATTGAAAAAAGTGAGATATTGCATTCTTTATTGCAAAAAAAGAGAATCCCACATACTGTGTTGAATGCAAAGCAACATACAAAAGAAGCAGAGATCATCAAAGATGCTGGTAAAAAAGGGGCTGTTACTATCGCTACAAATATGGCAGGTAGGGGTGTAGATATTAAGCTTGATGATGAAATAAAGGCAATGGGGGGGCTATATATCATTGGGACAGAGAGACATGAGAGTAGGCGTATTGATAATCAGTTGCGAGGTAGGAGTGGTAGACAGGGGGATCCTGGAACAAGTCAATTTTATTTAAGCTTAGAGGATTCTTTACTTAGAATCTTTGGAAGCGATAAGATTAAAAATATTATGGAAAAATTGGGATTAAAGAATGGAGAGCATATAGAATCTGGACTTGTCACAAGATCTGTTGAAAGTGCTCAAAAGAAAGTAGAAAATTTGCATTTTGAATCTAGAAAGCATCTCTTAGAATATGATGATGTGGCAAATGAGCAAAGAAAGACAGTTTATAAATTTCGTAATGAGCTTTTAGACTCACAATATGATATTGCCAAAAGAATTGAAGAAAATCGTGTAATCGCACTTACAAGTATTTTCTCAAGATTGCAGATTATCAAAGAGGATCTGATAAACCTTGATTTAGATGCATTGATTGAGGGGATTAAAGAGAGCTTTAACTATACTCTCCAAAAAGAAGAACTGCAGGACCAAGATTATAATTTATTGTTAGAAAAAGTAAATGAGATACTTCAAAAAAATTATGAAGAAAAAATGAGTGTTTTATCTAAAGAGCAACGCAGTGAAATTGAAAGAATTGTCTATCTTCAGGTGCTAGATAATGCTTGGAGAGAACATCTTTATACAATGGATAATTTAAAAACAGGAATTGGACTAAGGGGTTATAATCAAAAAGATCCTTTAGTGGAGTATAAAAAAGAGAGTTATAATCTATTCTTAGAGTTGATTGATTCTGTTAAGATTGAAGCGATAAAGACCTTGCATATCATTCAGTTTCAGCAAGAGCAGGTTGAAAGGCAAGCTCAAGAAATTAGAAACGAATTAAATGATGAGAATCAAATAAGTTGGGGTAATACCGGAGCTTTAGGAGAGAAAAAATTAGCTAGAAATGATCCTTGCCCTTGTGGAAGTGGGAAAAAATATAAACAATGCCATGGAAAAAGTGGACCCAAAAAAGGACTTCTAGCAAAAAATGCATAAAAAACTTATCAGCTTTTTACTTTTTAGATATTTACGTTATGACAAAACACAACCCTTTATTACCATTACCGCACTACTAGCCTTTTTTGGTGTGGCTATTGGTGTGATGGTTTTGATTATAGCAATGGCTATTATGAATGGTATGAGCAAAGAGTTTGAAAAAAAACTCTTTGTAATGAATTATCCACTCAATATTTTTGCAACATCTGCTAGAGGCATATCTGTTGATGTCATAAATGCCTTAGAGCAAAGATTTCCTCATCTAATTTTTAGTCCTTATTTGCAAATGCAAGTTGTTGCCAGAAGTGGTAATGAGATGTCTGCAGGTATTATTTTTGGTATAGATTTAGAACGTGAGACGCGAATTAATGAGGTGCTTTTTAAGGCCGTTGAGAATAATGATTTAATAGAATTTAAAAAGCAGAGATTCCCTCTAATAGTGGGTAATGCACTTTCTGAAAAGTTTTTTTTGCAGAAAAATGATAAATTAACACTCTTTTTTACAAAGTTGGAACCAACGGGATTAGTTTTAAGCCCTGTAATGAAAAGATTTGATGTGAAAGCAATCTTTGATTCTGGGCTCAGGGCTTATGATATAGGATATTTATATACTAACCTTGAGGCGCTATCAAAGATTAGGAATATGCCTGCTGGGATCTTTGATGGGATTCATATTTATTCTCCAAAGCCTATGGAGGATATCAATGAGATCAAAAAAGCTTTGGGAGATATTCCTCATCATGGTTTGGGAATTGAAGGATGGTGGCAACAAAATGGTAACTTCTTTGCTGCAATGGCGCTAGAGAAGCGAGCATTGTTTATTGTTTTAATGCTAATTATATTAATTGCTTCTTTAAATATTATCAGCTCGCTTTTAATGGTTATTATGAATCGTAGGAAAGAGATTGCATTACTTTTAAGTATGGGAATGAGTAGCTCTGAGATTAAAAAGACATTTTTTTACTTAGGTATTTTTGTTGGCATAGGTGGTATTATTTTGGGGGTATGCCTTGCATTTTTAGGAATGTATATTCTTGATGCTTTCCCAATTATCTCTTTACCCGCAGATGTGTATGGGATCACAAAATTGCCTCTTGATTTGTCTTTATTGGACTTTTTATTGACAGTTTTTGGCGCAGTTTTGGTGGTAGGTTTGGCTTCCTATTATCCTGCTAAAAAAGCATCACAAATTAATGCACTCTATGTCTTAAGAAATGAGTAGTTTGGTAAGTGGAGCCACTTATTAGCAGTTTCTTTGAGAGTCTCCACATCGCTTGAAGCATAAAACTCTAATTTGGTAGTTGGAGTTTTAGAGAATATCCTTTGTCTTTGAATAAAATCTATAATAGCTTCTCCTGAATGTATTAGAGTGCTTTTGTGATTAAAATAGTTGGATATAGATGCACTTAAAAGAGGAAAATGGGTACAGCCTAGAATAATGGCATCGGGTATAAAATGGATGTCTTTGAAATAAAAATGCATCACCTCATCAAGAATTTTTCCCTCAAATATATTTTCCTCCACAAGAGGGACAAAAAGACTTGTAGCAATTGCAGTAAGGTTATGATAACCCAGTTTTATGAGGTGGTTTTGGTATTGTTTGGATTGGATGGTTGCTTTTGTAGCAAGAATAAGAATTTTTGCATCAAGATTTTTAATTTTATTTTGTAGTGCCAAAATACCAGGTTCTATTACCCCAATTATAGGTATCTTGCTTTTTTTTTGCATGTGTTTTAGACCATAGGCACTGGCGGTATTGCAGGCTACAACTATCATATCTGTTTGTTGTTGATGAAAAAAATCCAATGCTTCAAGAGAGAATTGAGCAATACTTAAAGGATGTTTGGTTCCATAAGGAAGTCTTGCGGTATCACCATAGTAGATAATGGATTCAAAAATTTGTGCCTCAAGGATGTTTTTTAATACGCTTAAACCCCCAGCACCACTATCAAAGATTCCAAGTTTCATTCTTTTTCATTCATAAGATTTAGAAATTCTTCATTATCTTTTGTTTTTTGCATTTTAGAATAAATAAAACTTAATGCTTCAATATCATCCATTTGTTGCATTACATTTCTTAGCATCCAAACTTTTGTAAGCTTTTCTTTACCAAGCAATAAATCATCTTTTCTTGTCCCTGATTTTAGAATATCAAATGCAGGATAGATTCTTCTATCAGCAATATTTCTTGCAAGAACAATTTCACTATTACCTGTTCCCTTAAATTCTTCAAATATTACCTCATCCATTCTTGAACCAGTTTCAATCAGCGCAGTTGCAATAATTGTAAGACTGCCCCCTTGTTCAATATTTCTTGCAGCACCAAAAAACCTCTTAGGTTTGTGTAAAGCATTGGCATCAACACCGCCACTAAGAACCTTTCCGCTAGATGGAGTAATAGCATTATAGGCCCTTGCAAGACGCGTAATAGAATCTAGCAAAACCACTACATCTTGCCCCATTTCTACATGGCGCTTTGCTCTCTCTAATACAAGTTCTGCTACTCTAATGTGATTATTTGCAGGTAGATCAAAAGTAGAGCTATAAACCTGTCCCTTAACACTTCTTTGCATATCAGTAACTTCTTCAGGTCGCTCATCGACCAACAAAACAATAAGTTGAACCTCAGGATGGTTTGAAGTAATACCATGTGCAAGCTCTTTCATTAATTCTGTTTTTCCGGTTCTAGGAGGAGCTACAATCAATGCCCTTTGTCCCTTCCCTATAGGGCTAAATAAGTCTAACATTCTTCCTGTAACCTTTAGGGGTTGGTATTCTAAAATCAATCTCTCATTGGGAAATAAAGGGGTAAGATTATCAAATAGGGGTCTTGTTTTTATTTCTTCAAGAGGCTGATAATTTACCGCCTCAATTTTTAATAGTGCATAATATCTTTCTTGATCTTTAGGAGGTCTTACTTGCCCTGTTACAATATCTCCATTTCTTAGAGCAAATTTTTTAATTTGAGATTGGCTGACATAGGTGTCATTTTGGCTATCTGTAAAATTCTCATCAATCCCTCTTAAAAAACCATAGCCATCGTGAGTAATTTCTAAAATGCCTGTAAATAGAATAAAACCACCTTGACTCACTTGGTTTTTCAAAATCTCAAACATTAGATCTTGTCTTTTGTATTCCTGTGGATTTTCCACTCCAAGCTCTTTGGAAATTTTGATAAGTTTTTCTATGCTATAAGTTCTTAAATCCTCTATCTTATAGCCTTCTACTGGTGTGTGAGTTCTATTTTTTTCACTTGCCATTCTTGTCCTTTTGGTGAATTACATTCTTGAGGTATCTGGATTGCTTAAACACTGAAAAATTAAAGTAAGGCTAGGATTTTATAATAACACTAAATCAAAGTCAAGTTGTTTCATCTCTAATTTCTACATTTGGATGAATTTTATAAACCTTGTTTTTGATTTTTATTAATAATCCTGCATCAATGAGTTGTTTAAAAGTTTTTACAATAGTTGGTTTTGAAACATTAATCTTTGAGATGATATCCTCATAAGATCCATAATAAATATTGTCTTTTGTAGAATTATCCAATAAGAATTTGATAATTTCAATTTTTTTGCCCCCAACAAAAGCAGATATTGCACGGATTAATAGATCCTTAGATTCCAATTCTGTTGCTTGGATTTTTGGCAAAATAGCTCTTTGTAATGCACTTAGTAATTCATCAATATCAATAGGCTTTAATATATAGCCATCTACTTTAAGACTAATAGCATCAAGGAGATAGGGAACTTCTGTATGAGCAGTTGTGATAATAATGGGGCAATTGTAATTGTGCTGATTTTCTCTTATATTGCGTATAAACTCAATCCCATTCATCTTTGGCATTAAAATATCTGTGAGCACGAGGTCAATGGGTTGTTCTTGAAAGATTTTAAGAGCTTCTTGACCATTTTTTGCCAAAATGATATTGCCTATGTAGTCCTCTAAGACCATGGTGGTTAATCTTCTAGTATCTGCATCATCCTCCACATATAAAACCCTGAGTTTGTGTAAATCCTCATATTTTTTCATTATTGCTCTCCTGACATTGGGCCTTGAAGATGAGGAATCTCAATTATAAACATTGCTCCATAAAATTCTAAGTTATTTAGCTTCCAATGAGTATTTTGGATACCTATTTTGCCCTGCATCTGTTTTTCGATGATTTCCTTTGTCATATATAATCCTATGCCTGTTCCAACGGATTTATGCTTAGTAGTAAAGTAGGGCTCAAAAATTTTATAGAGGCTTTTTTGCTTTACGCCACCAGCATTATCTTTTAAAGTGATAATGATTGTATCATATTTTTTTTCTAAAGTAATAAGGCAATATCCTTGTGATATTTTTCTTTCGATAATGGCATCTTGAGAGTTTTTTAGTATATTGAGAATAACTTGAGTAAAGGAGTTTTTATATCCATAAATTTTGTAATCTTCTTTAATATTTGTATGGATTTGAATGTTGTTTTGCTCAAGAACAAATTCAATAAGTTTTATAGAATCAAGAATGCTTTCTGTAATTGAAAAGATATCCTTATTTTTATTGGGTTGGAAAAAGTTTCTAAAGTTTTCAATAGTATCAGACATGTTTTTTGCGATTTTTAATCCATCTTCTGTTTGGCGCTCTATGAAATCTGCATCAAGTTTGCCATTATGAAATTTAGTTCTAAAGCTTTGGATTAAAATAATAAGAGAGTTTAGAGGTTGGCGCCATTGGTGTGCGATATTTTGTATCATTTCCCCCATTGAAGCTAGTCTGTCTTGTTGATACATAATTTGATCTTTTTTTCTGGAGGATTCTACTTCTTCTTGGATTGTCTTTTGTAAATTTTTATTGATTACTTCTGCTTCTAGTGTTTTTTCTCTTACAATCCTTTGGAGTTCTTTGTGATGTAGTTTGATAGAAGATAATGTATTGATTGATGAAAATACAATAACTAGCAAAATTAAAAGTAAGAAAGAAAACAAAATAATACTAGTTTTGGCATAAAAAGAATTTATTGTGCTATTTTGAATTGTTGTAATTTGTAGTTTTAAGTCAATAAGGCTGGAAATGATTGCTTGGATTTCTTGAGTAAGTTCTAAGTTTAAATTTTTGTTTGAAAATTTATAATCTTTTAAAAGAGAAATTTGTGATTGCAATTTTGAGGTTTTTGTCTGTTCTTTGAGCATTAGTTCTTGAAGTTGTATATGATTTTTTTCTAGAAAGATTTTTTCATAGCTTTGATAGATTGTAAGAAAATAATCCCCAATTTGTTTATTTTTAGATTTGTAAAGATAAGGCTTGGTAATTTTTGCATCTAAATTAAGCAATACTTCTAGATTCTTAGAATCTTGAATCATTTTTAAAAGTTGAATTTCTTGAATTTGATGTATAAAAAATTTGTCATGTTGGTATTTAAAAATATTAATCATGATAAAAGAAAGAATGCAAAATGAAACTAAAATAATTATGGTGGCTAGAAGAATTAATTTTGTCTTGGATCTGATTAAATCAATAAAATTTTTATATTTCATCTTGCAGTAAGCAATCGCTAAATGCCTGTGCTAATAGATTGAAATCCTTTTCTTGGGATTGGGATTTAAAATGAATTTGCTGGATAGCTTCCTGAATATCTTTTTTATCATTATTGATTTGTGTTTTTTCCTTATTAACTAAATCTATTTGTTGAGCAATTTTTTCTAAATCTTCTAGGATAAATTTTTTTTCATTGATAAAGTTAGATAGACTTGTGCTAAGCGCCTCTTCTTCTATGGCAGATAGATTTTGTTCTTTGATGGACTTTTTTTTGTTTTCATAGACAAGATTAAGATCTTGCAAAATAGTTTCTTTGATTTTTGCTTCTTGTTGAATAGTGTCAATTTGTTGGTCTTTTTGTTTTAAATCATCATCTAGTTTTTGAATCTTTTGTTTAAGAGTGTCAATTTTTTCTTGAACTAAAAAGAAATTTTTAGTGATAGTTTTTATCATCTCATTGGTATAAAAGTAAGAAGAGCTAAAAATGGAAGTCTTAAATTTGGGATTATTGTTTTTAATTCTATTGTCAAAATGCATCATTAGAGGGGTTGTTTCTGCTTCTTTGTAATGATAGTTTTGCAAAATATTTTTTGCTAAAAGCAAAATAGTGGTATGTTTGTTGGTTCTAATATATTCCTCAGCAAAGCAGGTTTGATGTAGGCTTGGAATTTGACTATTAAGAACCTTTCCAATTAACAATCTTAAATGCTGTGCTACAAGATCCAAAAAAGTTTCACACAATTCTTTTGTGTTGGTATTGAGATGATGGTTTTTTTCTTTAAGGGCCTGTTGTGCAGATAAAATGAGGTACTTTTTCATATCTGTATGTTTAAGAAGTCTTATAATCCGATTGCGATCATTTTCATTTAATAAAACAGCTGTATCCAATCTTTTAATGCTTCGTAATTCTTGATTAATCTGCACAAAATCATAATCAAACTTCTTGACAAAAAAATCAAAATTTTTAAAAAAAAGGCTATCTCTCAAGCTTAGCTTAAAATATTTTTTTATTGCTCCCCTTGCTATGTCCCTATAAAGCAAAATATCTTCAAAATCAAAATTGGATTTGATGTAGCCAAAAATAGATTCAAAGAATTCTGGCGTCAGCTCCTTTGGGTTTTGATCTTCTATCCAGTTTATAAGGAAATATGTATAAAGATTTTCACTGCGATTTTTGATTGTTAGGGTGATTTTTAGTGCAGGATTTTTTTGGAAAATTACAAGGGCATAAAGTCCATATTGATAGAAAAAATCAACAATCCCCCTGCGAATTTCATCAATATTTTTTTCAACACTGATTTTTTGCGTTTCTAGTACGGGAATAAAATTGTGCGTAATATCATATTTAAATTCCGCAAAGGTTTTTGAAGAACTTAAAAAATCATTAATTAATTCTATGGTTAAGCTATAGGCTTTATTTTGCATAATTTTCCCAAAAAATCTAGAGTTAGGTTGGCTCAAGCTTAAAAAAATCATATAATTTTTAGTTTGCTATTATACACATATACATAAAAATTTTTAAATCTTAAGGGGGAGATTATAGAAAACATACTTTTTATGGTCATATTGGGACTTGGAATGTCAATTGTTTTTAATCTGATTTTGAGATACTTTGATATTCCTGTCATCATTGGATATATTATCACAGGGATTGTAATTGCGTACTTTTCGCAGTTTTATGGCTCAGAGATATTAAGTGAAATTGCAGAATTTGGCATTGTATTTTTGATGTTTATGATTGGGCTTGAATTTAGCTTTGATCGTTTGAGAGCTATGAAAGAGGAGGTGCTGGTTTTTGGCATTTTGCAGGTTGTTTTCACCTCTTTTATATTTTTCCTAATAAGTTATTTTATATTTGGTCTTTCAGCTAGCATTTCTCTTATTATTGGTATGTCTTTTTCTCTTTCATCTACAGCAATTGTTTTGAAGTACTTTAATGAGAATAAACAACTTTCTTCAACCTATGGTAAGAGTGTTGTGGGAATCTTGATTTTGCAAGATATTGCAGTGATACCTATTTTAATTATTCTTGCATTAATAAGCGATAAAAATTTAGGTTTATGGAGTTTGCTTTTAAAAACTTTTGTTTCAGGTGCCATTGCTTTAACTGTACTTATTTTGCCTGGCAGGAGAATTGCTTCAAAGTTTCTTAAACTTGCAGCTAAAAGTAAGATAGATGAAATTTTTATGGCTACAGTTTTATTTATTGTTTTGGGTTCGGCTTTTTTAAGTCAAGCATTTGGTTTTTCCATGTCTTTAGGGGCTTTTGTTGCTGGAATGCTAGTTTCAAAATCAAGATTTAAGTATCGTGTAGAATCTGATTTGTCGCATTTTAGAGATATTTTCTTAGCGTTATTTTTTATAACTGTTGGAATGCAAGTTGATCTAAGCTTTTTAGTCAGTAATATTTTTAGTATTGCTTTACTTTTATTTTTTGTCGTTGCTATTAAAACTTTTGCAATCTTTAGCATTTTAAAATTTTTTAGAAGTAAAAAAAGCGCGCTAAAGACCGCGTTGTCTCTTGCTCAAATTGGGGAATTTTCTTTTGCAATTTTTATAAATGCAAGTGGAGCAAAATTATTTGATACACCACTGCATTATGGTATTTTAAAGGCTTTGCAAGATCGTGGGGTGATTAATCTCTCATCTCAAGATATTCATCAATTTTTGGTTTTAATGGTAATACTTTCCATGATTACTACTCCTTTTATTTTGAAGGGGTTGGGGGGAATTATTGAGCTTCTTTTGAGAAAAAAAGAGAATGCTTATAAAGGAAAGAAAGAGGTTGAGGTAAATATTCCTTTATTGGATTATGTGGTTGTGATTGGATATGGGACTTTTGGGAGTGTTGTTGTAAAGGAGTTGAAGCAAAAGAAGGTTAATTATATAGCCATTGATTGTGATATCACAAAAGTAGAGATGGGAGAAAAAAACAAAGATAGGGTAATTTTTGGGGATATCTCTAAAAAATCTTTTTTAAAAAAGTTTCATTTTGATGAGGTGAAATGTATTATTATTGCTATTGATAATACATCTATCGTGCATACAATTTGTGAGGAGATATTAGAAATTGCACCAAACATAGATATAATTGCTAGAGTAGATTCTGAATTGCAAGAAATAGAATTAAAAGATTTAAATGTAGTAGGTGTAAATACAAGAAGCGAGATTGCAAGGCTGTTGGTTAAGTATGCAATTAGGGAGTAAAAAATGAAAGAATTAAAGCATTATTGGGATTTAAAGTCTTTATTTGAAAATGAAGAGAAAGCACAGGATTTTTTGGAAACTTTATTAAAAAAAGCCAAAGATTTTGAGAAAAAATACAAGGGGAAGTTGGCAAAAAAATGCCTGATGATATTAGAAGAATATGAAAATCTGCTTGAGGGCATAGGAAAGGTGATGACCTATGCTTTCTTAAATTTTGCAAGAGATACAAATCAAGGGGGATTTTATGCACAATGTGAGATGTTGTGCAATCAAGTGGAAAAGTATTTGTTATTTTTTGAGGTGGAGTTTTGTGCTATTGATGAAAAAGAGCAACAAAAAATTCTCAAGCAAGCCAAAAAATATTCTTATTTTCTTGAAAAAATTATTGAAAAAAAACAATACCAACTTAGTTTGAAAGAAGAAAAAATATTATTACAACTTGCTCCAGTTGGTGCTGATGCATTTGCAAGGTTATTTGATGAGTTTTTTTCTACTCTAAAAATCCCCTATCAAGACAACTTAAAGAGTGAAGAAGAGATTTTATCACTATTGCATCATTGTGATTCTAAGGTGCGAAAAGATGCTCAAAAATCCTTTAGCAAGGAGTTGAAAAAGTCGCAATTTCTTTTAGGCTACATTTTAAATATGGTGAGAAAAAATCTCCAAATACAAGCAAAACTAAGAGGTTATCCTAACAAAGAGACTTTTAGACACTTAAGTAATCATATAAGCCAAAAGAGTGTGGATAGTCTTATAGATACTGTTAATGGTAATATGGACTTGGTGGAGCGCTATTATCTTGCAAAGTCTAAGATACTTGGCTTTAAATTAAAAGATTATGATAGATATGCACCTATTTCTTCTCAATCACAAGAGGTTTCTTATCAAGATGGCTTACAAACAGTGTTGGAATGTTTTAAGAATTTTTCTCCTGTATTTTATGATATTGCACAAAAGGCAATTAAAGAGGGTTGGATTGATTCTCATCCTAGGGATGCAAAAAGAGGGGGTGCATTTAGTCATGGGGCAGTTCCAAGCGCCCACCCGTATGTTCTTTTAAACTTTACCTCAAATCGCAGAGATGTTTTTACAATTGCCCATGAGTTTGGACATATGATTCATCAAGAGCTGAGCAAGAAGCAGGGGTATTTAAATATGGATACACCACTTACAACAGCAGAAACTGCATCTGTTTTTGCAGAAATGCTACTCTTTGATCACATTAAAAAAAGTTTATCTAAAGAGGAATTGCTAGAAGTGTATGCCTCTAAGATTGAAGATATTTTTTCTACAATGTTTAGGCAAATTATAATGACAAACTTTGAGCGTAGAATTCACGCAGTTGATGAAGAGTTAAAGATTGAAGATTTTAATAGAATCTGGCTTGAAGAAAATAAAAGGATGTTTGGAAAATCTGTAAAGCTTACCAAACGCTATGGTTTATGGTGGAGCTATATCCCTCACTTTATCCACTCTCCATTTTATTGTTACGCATATGCTTATGGCCAGCTTTTGGTATTGGCATTATTTGGTCTTTATAAGAAAAATAAAAGTAAGAATTTCATAAAAACTTATATAGACTTTTTAAGCAAGGGTGGTAGTGCTAGTCCAAAGGATCTTATTAGCGCGTTTGGATTTAATATTGAAGATCCCAGTTTTTGGGAAATTGGTATGCAGGAAGTTAGAGAGATGGTAAGAGAGTTTGAGGAACTTTTATGAGTA
Organism: Helicobacter sp. 'house sparrow 1'; assembly: GCF_900199585.1. Taxonomy (NCBI): domain Bacteria; kingdom Pseudomonadati; phylum Campylobacterota; class Epsilonproteobacteria; order Campylobacterales; family Helicobacteraceae; genus Helicobacter; species Helicobacter sp. 'house sparrow 1'. The sequence continues at coordinate 15,778 of NZ_FZQY01000005.1, forward strand.
GATATTTAAGATTTGAAAAATTACTAGACAAACAATGCGAGGATGTAATTAGATTCTTATCTAGAGAAAAAGTTAATTTTGCTTTGGTGTGTGAAGTTAAGAATGTGGTTTTTGAACCGCCATTGCCTCAAGAAATTTTAGAAGGGTTTCAACCTTTAAGCCTTTTTGTGTTAGCAGGTTATACCTTTGAGAGTTTGGCATTTTCTCAAGATGGTATTATGTTTGAAGCAGGGTTTGGTCCTAATAATATTGGTAGTTTTGTGCAGATAAAATTTAAACATATACTCCAACTTAGTATTTCAAACCATAAAAATAAGGATATGGTAGTTTTTAGAAGATTGGATTCGTTTGAAATCTTTGGGGATGAGGAGCAAAGCAAAGTTCAAAACTTGCAACAATCAATGCAGGCAATTTTATCAAATCCTCACAATCAAAAATATTTTCATTAATCTTTAATCAACAAAGCAATAGGTTTGTTTTGTTGATTTTTTTGAGCTTCTATAAGAATATCTTGATCATTTTTTAAATCAAAAAACTTAAAGCGTTCTCCACTTTGCCTTTCTCCTTGCAGTAAATCTCCCCCATTGCGATATTTTAGATCAAGTTCTGCAATATCAAATCCGCTAAGGTGTTTTGAAAAATCAATCAGTCTTGATGAACTAGGTTGATTAGTATAAAGAAAGCAATATCCTTTTAATCCATTGCGACTTACTCTGCCTCTTAGTTGATGTAAAGTGGCAAGCCCCATTCTCTCTGGTGCAATGATTACAATGGTGCTTAGTCTTGGTAAGGAGATTCCAACTTCAATAAGCGTAGTAGCAAGTAATATATCTCCAGTTTCTCTAAATTGCTCCAAAATTTCTTCTTTATTTCTATCACCACCAAAGGTTACAAAAACATTCTTAAAATGTTTTTGCCAAAAAGGAGCACCCTGCTCCAAAGATAAATAATCTAAATGATTGCTTTCTTCAACAAGAGGATATACAATGACGCATTGATGTTTTAAATTCACTTCATTTTGGATATGAGAAAATAAAAAATTAAAGTCTTTTTTGCTAATGATAGTGGTGGTAATATCTTTTTTAAAAGGTAGATCTCTAATGAAGCTATAATCAACTAAATTTGCATTAATCATACTAAGGGTTCTTGGAATTGGGGTTGCTGAAAATTGTAGAAAATGAGGTTTTGCATTAGAGTTTTCTTGAGCAATTTTTTCAAGCTGGTGTCTTTGATTTGTTCCAAAACGATGCTGTTCATCTGTAATCACTAATGCGAGATTTTTAGAATCAAGTTTTTGATATAAAAGAGCTTGGGTTCCGATGATAAAGTGGGTTTCTCTCTCAAAAAGATTTTCTGTTTTTGGCTTATTTGAACTCATAATGCATTCAATATTGACAAAGTGGGGCAAAATTTTTTTGGCTTCTTCATAAATTTGCATTGCAAGAATTGTGGTTGGAACCATTAAAAGGGTTTTATAGGGATATGCAATTAAAGCACTAGCTAGAATAACAATAGTCTTGCCACAACCCACATCCCCCATAATAACTCTTCGTGCTGCTTGTTTGCTTTTTAAATCTTTTGCAATAGTGTCAATAGTTTGCTGTTGGGCTGGAGTAAGAGCAAAGGGGAGAGAATTTATAAAATTTTTGTAATCACCCTTGCATTGGAATTTTGAGGGAAAGTAGCGTCTTTTTTTAGATAGGCTTGAGATATGATGAAAAATTTCAATATATTTAAGTGCTTGCAGGGATTGATTAGGGAAAATTTTATATTTTTCAAAATAATTTAAAAAGCCCTTTGTTGGATTAAAAATATTATAGAGGTGTTGGGCGTAATTTTTTGGCACAGAAAGTTTGTCAAGATTTTCTATAGTGATATATTTTTTACATAGATCTTGAAGTAGAGAATCTTTTATGAGGGGAATTTTAAAGTGCAAACTAATGGTATTAATTTGATGGATAACTTTTGGTTGCAAGATGCTAAGATTGGAGAATTGATTTTGAAGCTTGCCATAAATAAATAGTGTTGCATTGATGGGGAAAAGTTTTTTATAAAAAGGCTTAGGATAAAAGAAAATAAGACTTATAGGCTTGTTAAACAGGGGCAAAAAAGCAGAAATTTTAAGAGTTTTTTTAATAAGAGTATGCTCCAAAATAAGGACTTCAAAAGCACCTAAACTGTCATTTTGCAAGGTTTTTGCCAAAGATGTATCCATATAACCCTTTGGGACACAAAGACAAAGTTCTAAGAGATTCTTTATGCCTATTTTTTGTAGTTTGTTATAATCACCCTGCTCAAATTCCATAACACTTATTTTAACATTTTAATAGAAGTTTAGGAGAAATCCGATGTCAGATCTTACGCTACTTGGAAACAAAGAAATAAGCTATGATTTTAGTTATAATCCAAAAATTTTAGAAGTTTTTGATAATAAGCATAGAGAAAATGATTATTTTGTAAAGTTTAATTGTCCAGAATTTACTTCATTGTGCCCGATTACAAATCAGCCAGATTTTGCAACAATCTACATTAATTATATTCCCAACCTCAAGATGGTAGAATCTAAGTCTTTAAAGCTTTATCTCTTTTCTTTTAGGAATCACGGAGATTTTCATGAAAATTGTATCAATGTGATAATGAAAGATTTGATTGCGCTGATGCAACCAAAATTTATTGAAGTAAGTGGAAAATTCTTACCTAGAGGGGGTATTAGTATTGATCCCTATGTAAATTATGGAATGCCAAATACCAAATATGAAGAAATGGCGCATTATCGTCTTTTAAATCATGATCTAATTTTTGAGAAAATTGATAATCGTTAGATCAAAATGAGATTGTGTATTTTGATTTTTTGTATTTGGGGTGCTTTAGTTTGTGCCCCATCACAAGAGATTGAACCCATTTCACAAAGAGCAAGAAATTTTTTTGAAATTCAAAGTCCAAAAATACTTTCTTATCAAGATACAAAATATAAAATTTTTATTGCAAAAACTAAAGCAGATGCAAAAAGATATAAGGTTTTGTTTTTGCTTGATGGGAATGCTCTTTTTTCTCAATATCTTAATTCCTATCTAGATTCACCAAAACAAGATCTCCTAGTAATTGGCGTAGGTTATGAGGATAATTTTGCTTTTAATATTCCTAAGCGCACAAAAGACTATACTCCAATGGTATTGGGAAAAGAGTTTGAAAAAGGAGGGGGTAGTCTTGATTTTTTTAATTTTTTTAAAAGAAAACTTTTGCCTTATATAAGACAACATTACCCCATTAATACATCCTACCAAGGAATTTTTGGACATTCTTTTGGAGGATTATTTGTATTATGGAGTCTTTTGCAAGAGAGTGGTTTATTCTCTCATTATTTTATAGTCTCCCCTTCTTTGTGGTGGGGAGAGGCCTCCTTTCTCCCTGATAATATTTTAATAAAAAAATGTCCAAAAATTTTTTTACTAAAGGGTTCTGAGGAAAGAATCAGGAGTAAAAATCCACAGACGGATATGATAAATTTTGCAGAAAGATTAGAAAAAGAAAGTTTTTGTTTTCCAGAAATAAAAATTTTTATAAATGAAACTCATGGTAGTGTGATTAAAAAAGCACTTGATTTTACAAAGAAAAGTTTCTAAAAGTTGTTGAATTTTTCCTGATTTTTATTGCAATTTCACACAATAAGAAATATAATAACTATTCTTATGTTTAAAAATAAAGGCAAAGAGGGAATATTATGATGAAGAAATGGCAAAGAAATATTCTAATGGTTCTATTTATAACAGGAAAAATGGTCTTGGCTCAAGATGAAAAGAAAGATACTGAGGGAAAGGATTATGATTTAGATTCTATTGTTACAAGTGCAACAGGTTTTGAACAGGACAGAAAGGATGCACCTGCAACAATTAGTGTGGTTACTAGTGAGGAAATTTTATCAAGACCTATTAAGGATTTAGGTGATGCTGTGCAGGATGTTCCAGGTGTTTATGTAGAGCAGACAAAAACAGGACAAAATCAAATTTATATGAGGGGTCTTGGATCAGAATATACGCTCATTCTCATTGATGGAAGAAGACAAAATGTCAATAGTGCATTTAATACCAATGGGTTTAATGGTGCACATTCTAGTTTTATGCCACCTGCATCAATGATTGAGAGAATTGAGGTGATTAGGGGACCTGCTTCTGTGGTTTATGGAACAGATGCAATGGGTGGAGTAATAAATATTATCACCAAAAAGAATCCTCAAAAATTTACAGGTAGTATTCAGCTTGATGCTACTATCCAAGAGCAGAGAAAAAATTTTGGGGATAATTATGGTGCAAATATGTATATTGCAACTCCTTTAATCAAAGATAAATTAAGTTTGAGTTTAAGAGGAGGAGGCAAATACAATGATGCAAACTACTTTTATGCACCAATTGTCACATCTGCAAATGGCAATCCCTATACAACTCATTCCCCAGGCAAATGGTATTCTTATAATGCTGGAGGTAGGTTAGATTATATTTTAGATGATTCAAATAATTTTTATTTTGATGGAGAGTATTATCATATTACAAATACCTCTCTTAATACTTCTGGTCGATCTATCAGTGCCACTAATGACTTTAATAAGTTAAATTTGGCATTTTCGCATGATGGAAAGTATAGTTGGGGAAAAATGCAAAGCTATGTGCAATATGCACTTACAGATAGAATTCCACAATCTACCACAGGTTTTGGTAATGTTGGTGGGAGTTTGAATTATGGTGCGATGATAAGAAACCAAGATGTTGCTGTGAGTTCAATGTATAATCATGATTTTAGCTTTGGAAAAGCAGGGGACTTAGCCCTAACTAGTGGGATTTATTATCTCTATGAGAGTTTGATTAATAAGGGACAAAAGTTTAATAGGGATATGCATCAATTAGCTGCTTTTGCAGAAGGACAATATTTTATTAATCGCTATGTTTCTACTACTTTAGGTTTGCGATACAATTGGGCAAATTTATATACTGCAAGACCCAATCCAAGATTTTATGTAAATGTGAATCCTACTTCTTGGTTTACTATTAAAATGGGTATTGCAAGTGGTATGAAGATCCCAAGTCTATCGCAAAGTTATAATGGACTTTATAATATTGATACTAGTGGTAATTACTATTATGGAACAAAGGATTTGCAGGCAGAGAAAAGTTGGAATTATGAGGTAAGTTTGATTTTTGATACAAAACCTGTTTATATTATAGCTACAACCTACTATACAGATTTTACTGACCAAATTCAGACCAATACCGCTACAAGTGGTACAACACTACCAGGAGGTTTTACCTGCCAAGGAGTCCAGTGCTACTACTTTGATAATGTAGATAGATCTTTTATGACAGGGTTTGAATTTAGCTTGCAAACAAAAGCATTTTATGGGGTAAGTTTTGATACTAGTTATGCTTTTACTTACACAGAACAGCTATCAGGAACCAAAAAAGGGTTGCCTGTTAATAGTATTCCAAAACATAAACTAATGGCTAAAATAAAATATACTTATGAAAAATTTAGTACTTATTTAAGATTGCAGGGGAATTTTTTAACTCCTACTCTCCCATCTAATAGAGGTGGAAATCCAAGAGAGATTCTTGGGGCATATTACAAGGATTATGTGCTATTGGATTGGGCAATGAGCTATAAGTTTTTAAAATTTTTCACAGCAACCTTTAGTATTAATAATCTTTTAAATACAAACTTTATTGATTTTGCAATTGCTGCAAATGGAAGAAACTATGTGAATAGCTATCAGAGATATTTACCTGGTAGAAATTATTGGTTTAGCCTCAAGATGGATTTTTAGGTTTACAGAAAGATTTTAGAAATCCTTGTTTAAAACAAGGATTTCTCCCATATACAACCATTTGGTGTATCCATAATGAGTATTCCTTGATTTTTTAATTCCTCTCTAATAGAATCTGCAAGTTCAAAGTTTTTACTTTCTTTTGCCCTTTGTCTCTCTTGTAGTTTTTGTTCAATTAGGCTTTTTTGCTCCATTGATACTCCAAGTTGAAAGTATTCTATGCTATCTTTTAGGCCAATACCTAGAATTTTTCCCAAAAAATCTAGATCATTTGAGATTCTAGCTTGCAATTCTTTATTTTTTGGGCTCTTATCTAGTTCTTGATTGGCAGTATTTAGCATTTCTTCTAAGATACTAAGAGCTTTTGAAATATTAAGATCATCTTGAAGTGCTACAAGGAAGTCTTTTTGAAATTGTGTTTTTTCTGATGTGATACTTGCACCCTGGATTCTTTTTTTGAGGCGGTAGATTTTATCTAATCGTTTTTTGCTATGAATTAAATCTTCTTCATTGAAATTTAATATCCCTCTATAATGGGTTGATATAAGATAATTGCGTAAAATTTCCCCATCATAAATTTTAAGTGCATCTTTTATAAAAAAACTATTATTAAGGCTTTTGCTCATTTTTTCACCATTGATATTAACAAAGCCATTATGCATCCAATATTTTGCAAGTTCTTTTTGATGGGCACATCTGGTTTGTGATGCTTCATTTTCATGATGCGGAAAGAGCAGGTCTGCGCCACCTGCGTGGATATCAATACAAAAATCCTTATCTTTATAAGCAAGGTGTTTATCAATCATCGCAGAGCATTCTATATGCCAGCCAGGTCTTCCAAACCCTAGAGTGCTTTCATAGCCTATATCATTTTCACCCTTGTAGGTTTTCCATAATGCAAAATCTCTTAAATCCTTTTTTTCTTCATTTTCTAAAATTCTGCTTTGATTTAGATCTTCAATTCCCCTTTGGCTGATAGAACCATAGTGTTTGTCTTTACCTACCTCAAGATAAATATCCCCGTTGCCAGTTTTATAGGCATATCCTTGTTCTAAAAGTCTTTGAATGAGATCTGTGATTTCTTGCAAGCTTTCTGTTGCCTTTGGTTGAATATCAGGAGGCAAAACATTAAGAGCTTGCATATCATCAAGATAGGATTGAATATAGGTCTTTGTTAGGACATTGATATCCATTTTATTTTGCAAGGATTTATTAATAATCTTATCATCAATATCAGTAAAGTTTTTTACTAAAGTAACCTTATAGCCACTTGCTTGTAAAACTCTTTTGAGTAAGTCAAATGCAATGGAGCTTCTTGCATGCCCTAAGTGTGCATGATCATAAACTGTTGGACCACAAACATAGATTCTAACTTCATTATCGCATAATGGAATTAAATCCACTTTTTCTTTTAATCTACTATCATAGATTTTCATTACATATCCTTGAAATTGGGTAAAAATCAAGCCTTTATTCTATCTTAAAATAAATAATTGCTATAGGGGTTTGGAGGTGTTATAATTGTAGAAGTTTTATTTTTAGAGGGAAAGTTTGAGACTTTTTGTTCTAGGCATCTTGCTAATTTCTATTTGTTTTGGAGGCGAAAAAGTATTAATTGGAGGGAATGGTGGTCTTTTGCCTTTAGGAAAGTCTCAAGATAATTGGAATGCAGGTTTTTTTGTTGGATTTGATTCGCAAAAAATAGAAGAGGAGGATATCGCAATAACATCAAGAATAGGCCTGCTATATACCTATGGTAATTTAGGTTTTGGAAGTGCTAAAATGCGATATCATAGTGTTGATATAATCCTTGATGCAATTTTTGGAAAAAAGAATAAGGGACAATCAAGAAATTTTTTTGAATACCTAGGCGGTATTGGAGGAGGCTATAGCTACAATCAGGCTATTGATTTTCGCAACTATCACGCAGGTAATATTTTATTAAGATTGGGATTAGTATTTAACTTAACAGATTTTTTAGAACTTAGTAGTATTTTTACTACTAGATTTGTACTCAATTCCTTTGGAGATGGGGATTTAAACCACGCCTCATTTTTTATCAATCGTGTTGCAATCCAAGTTTATGAAAAAGGATTGTGGATGATTCTTCCAGAATTAAGCCTTAATCTTAATTTTAAGTTTAAATCACCTTTTTAGATTGATAAAAAAGATAAAAAGAGTTTTAATACTGCTATTTCTAAAAATAGAGACAAAAACAGAATAAACCAAGCTTTTTTATAAGAAATAATCTCTAAAAAATCTTTAAAACCAAAGTGCTTAATTGTCAGGATAAAGAGCACAAAACCACCAAGACTTGAGGCAAATGCTAAGCCATAAACAGCAAAAAAATGCATGAATATACAAGAAGCAATAAGGGCAAATAAAAGAGATATGGCAGAAATAAGGGCAGCCTTACCTTGTTTTTTGTGTGCATAAAGCCAAAGTGAAAAAATCTTTGCCAATCCAAAAGGTAATAAGCCCAGTAGATATAAAGCAAAGACATAAGCAGTTGCAAGTGTATCTTCTCGCACAAAATTACCTCGTTCAAAAAGAAGGTAAATAATTTCGTTTTTAAGCAAGATTCCACCACATACACACAAAGAAAGAGGAATAAATAAAAGCCAAAAAGCCTTTTTTAGAAGTTGCTTTGCTTCCTTTTCTTTTTGATTGCGAATAGATTTTGCAATTGTGGGAAATAATGCTGTAGATATAGCAATTGCAAAAATTGCAAGAGGAAGCTGAAAGATTCTATTAGCATAATAGAGATAAGAGATACTACCGGTTGCTAAAAATGATGCAAGAATTGTGTCAAGAAAAGCTGCAATTTGAGCAGTAGAGCTTCCTAGCATTGCTGGAAAGAATTGTTTAAAAAAATCTTTCATACTACCTTTGTAGGAATTTTTTAAACTAGTTTTTGCTTTTTTTGTAAGGATGAGGTAGAGGTCTTTTAACCCAATAAGAAAAATCTTAAAAAATTTTGCTTTATAAAGAGGGTAAAAATGGATAATAATTTGTGCAATACCACCACATAAAACACTATAACTAAGTAAAAATACAATCTGTATTCCCTCAGAATCTCTTGCAAAAAAGAGCCCCAATATCATACAAATATTTAAAAGCACAGTATTGTAGGCACTCACCCAGAAGATATTTTTATATTGCAGGATTGTGCTTAAAAAAGTTGTAATGAAGACAAGTTCAAGATACCAAAAGTTGATCACAACTATAGGTTTTGCAAGGTTAATTTTCTCATCATCAAAACCATAGGCTAAGATCTTTGTAACAAATCCAGAAAACCACCATACTAAAAGCGTGAGGATGAAGATAATGCTTACAAAAATTAAAAAAGTGCTTACAATAAAAACTCCTTTTCTTTTTGTGGAAATAAGACTAGGTAAAAAACTTTGAGTAAAGGCTCCTTCCCCAAATACGCGTCTAAAGAGATTGGGAAATTTAAATGCGGCAAAGAAAATATCACTAAGCATACCAGCACCTAGAATATTTGCCATATAAAGATCACGAACAAAACCAAAGATGCGTGAAAAAAATATGCCACTACTATTAGTAAAAAAAGCCTTAAGCAAAATCAACTCCTCATTTTTTATAGGTTAATCTTTGAAACTGGAAAATTTTATACTAAAATGCTTTGATTGTTGTTTATCTTGATGGTGAAAATTTAGGTAGATAAATAGGAATTGAGAATATTAGAAATGGATTTATTAATTAGGAATTTAATTAAGTAGTAGGGGGGTTTATGGATTTATATATTAAAGAAAATACTTGGTTTGGTAACCTGTAATTGATGCAGCACACAAGATTTGTTCCACAAGTTGTTAAGCAATGTAGCGATGTGAGAGGTGAATTAGAAGGCTTTGCTAAGAATTTTAAGTTGGATATCAAAGCTATTTGGTTTGAGATTTTGAAAATACAGACATTTATAGAGCATCGCGATGGTATGGGTTTTAAATTAATGGATCCCAAAGAACTAAAGAAACTTGATGATGAAGATTTTTATAATGAAGATAGTTTTAGACTCAAACAAGTCTATGATATCCGCATTATTCCAAGAGAAAATAACTGGAATGTAGCTTTAAAAATCTCTCCTTTTGGCGACAAGGTTTCATTGTGTCTATATGATGATTGTGCACTTTTGGATACAGAAAAATTTTATGAGAGCTTCATTGGATATATTGAAACCCTTTTGGTTTATGAGGGAATTTTTGTTAGAAGAAGAGATACCTATAAAGATTTGATCATTTATCACATCAAAAAACATATTGATGAAAAATTAAAATTTCCTTATGAGTTTAAAATACAAGAGAGTGAGCAGTATCGTCCTCAACAAGAAGCTTATTTTGATTTCTTGCCCCAGATAGAATGGGAAATAGAAAATAAAAAGATTGATAATGCCTTTTATGCTGTAAATAAGGGAGATAAGGTTATTAGATATTTCAAGTCTAAAAAGAGTAGGAGTGGTAGAAATTTATATGGGAATTTTATCGCAGCAACACAGATTAACTTAGTAGGAGAGAGCATCTCACTAAATTTTAATTCAGAAGAGATTGAGGTTGTTGATCATGATGAAGAGATTTTATATAAGTCTTTGCTAGATGCATATGTAAGGGTTAAGGATAATGAGATTATCTTTTATACTCAAAAACAATTTGATTGTGTAGATATTGCAAATACTCCTCCTTTATTAGGGGGGTTAAAAAAAGGCTTAGAGCTTTATATTGCCTCAAGTGATATGACAAAAGATGCAATTAATGAGGGAGTGATTTTGGAAGCATCTAAGATAGAAATTGTGGGAAATATCGGTCCAAATGTCAGATTGCATGCAACAGACCTTAAAATTGATGGTCAAACACACCAAGATGCCGAGATTATTGCTGTAAATGCAGATATTGCAGTACATAAGGGTAATTTAATTGCAAAACAGGCAATAATAAAAAGCTTGGAGGCTGGTTTTGTACAAGCAGAAGAACTTCAGATTGAGAAATGTCTAGGAGGTAGTATTTTATCTAAGGAGGCAAAGATTGATAATATTATGAGTAATAATAAAATTACAATTAGTCATAAGTTATCTATAGGTAATATTGAGGGGAATAGTAATATCATCACTCTTTCTTCACTTGCTTATACTAAGACAAAAGATCTTATTGATAATTTAGTAAAAAAGAGAGATTTTTTAATTAGTAGTGCCAAAAAAGTTTATGCAAAGTATCATAAAATTTTATGTATGGTAAAGAAGAATAAAGAACTAATTGATAGAGTGAATGCCTCAAGCCAATCTGTCAAAAAACAGATTATGCAACATAAGAATATAATTGAGGTTTATGAATATCACAATAAGATGACAAAAGAACTTAGAGGCTTAAAACAAGAGCTACTTGATTACCAATATTTTGTACAAAATACGATTGAGAAACTGACGCATGTTGATGAGGAGATTTTGAATGCACAAATTTATTGTGATGCATCTTGGGGGGAAAATACAAAAGTAGTGTATCAGAGAGAATTTCCTAAAAAAGAAATAAAGAGTATTAATGTAATAAGGGATCATAAGGGGGGGTATAAGATTGATAAAGAAACCAAAGAGATTGTTGAATTTTAGGAAGAAGCATGCTATTTGCAATAAAGGGTAGAATATTTTCTATAGAACCAACAAGGCTTTTATTAGAACAATCTGGATTGATTTATGAGATTTTTATATCTTTTACAACTTTCAACCAGCTAAACACTAAACAAGAGGTTCTTGTTTTTGTTACTAAAATTATCCGTGAGGATTCACACGCATTATATGGTTTTAGTGAGGAAGTAGAAAAGAATATCTTTGATCGGCTGATAAAAATCAATGGAGTTGGACCAAAAGTTGCACTTGCTATTTTATCAACCTATAACCCACAAGAATTTTTAATGATTATTCAAAATAAAGATATTGCCTCCTTGCAAAAGGTATCAGGAATTGGTGCAAAGAGTGCGGGAAAGATTATGGTGGATTTGTCGGGTTTTTATATACAAACTCATGAGGAAAAAGCTCCTCAAAAATCAAATATTGAAGCAAAAATGGCATTAGAAAGCTTGGGGTTTAAACCAAGCGTGGTGGATAAGGTTTTAAAACAAGTTAAGGCAGTAAAAACTCAAGATATTATTAAAGAGGCATTAGGATTATTAAGATAGCGCCTTAAAATTTCGCATGCAGCTAAAGAATCTAGCTTGCCATCTTTAAGAGAGTTTTGTTTTTTTTGTTTTTTAAGATGTTGTATTTTGCTGGTAGCCTCATAGCTACTGAAGTCTTCATCAATAAAGACTTTTTTTACATTAGATTCTAAAAGATTGCAAAAAAATAAAATCCTTTGTTTTGTTTCTTGGCATTGTTTGCTTTCTGAACAAGGCAATCCTATTACAAGTGTATCAATTTGTCTTGAGATGAGAAGGGCGTCTAATTCTTTGGATGCTTGCATACGATTTTTTCTTAAAATAGGCTGTAGGGGTAAAATAATGCCATTGATACAGGTTGCAATACCAATGCGTTTTAATCCAATATCACAAGCTAGAATCATAAAATCACTATCTTATTATTTTCTCTTTTTATTTTGCCATCAAGTTCATACTCTAATAATCGATCACCAAATTTCATCAAGGCCTCTTCAAAATCATTGTACTGAGAACAAAACTCTAGTAAATCATCTTGTATAGAATGTTTCTTTAAGTTTAAAGAACTAAGAAATTTTTGAATATTATAGATTCCTTTTGCTTGATTATCTTCAAGCAAGGCGTTTGTTCCAAGACTTTCATCAATTCTATGAGGTAATACATAAAGAGGTTTTTTGGCTTGAATTGCCATTTGCGCACTTTGCATACTCCCGCTTTCTAGATCAGCTTGAGGGATAATGACAATGTCGCTAAGATGGATAATGATGCGATTTCTTTGCAAAAAAGAATATTTTTTTGGTTGATACTGTTCCTTGTATTCACTAATAATTAAACCTTGATTAGCAATATCTTTGATAATGGAAGCATTTGCTGAGGGGTAGATATAATCCAGACTACTTGGAGATACCATTATGGTATTAGGCAGGCTATTTTGATGAGCGATGATATCAATCCCTAGGGCTCCGCCACTAATAATTACCCCGTATTTACTAAGTTCCCTTGCCAAAGTTGCACAGAATATTTTGGTGTAAGGATTAGGTTTTCTTGTTCCAACAATGGCAACAATAAGATTCTTTGTTAAAAGATTCTTATTGCCAACATAAAATAGATTTTTTGGGGGACTTTTAATATTTTTTAGTTTTTCTGGAATATTAAGAGGTTTTGCAATAAAAGAACTTTGTAACAAATTTACTGCTGTTCCTCCAAAAATATTTCAACCTCAAGCATATTTATATTTTGATTGGAATCTGTTTTTATATTTACTCTTGAGTTTTTTGTATATTTTCTTACCACTTCTAAAATCTCTTGTTGCATTTCTTGCATATAAGGCACATTCAAACTTCTTTCGTGTGCAAGCATTAAGCTTAAGCGATTTTTAGCCTTAGAGGCACTTTCACCCTTACCAAAAAGAAAAGAAAATAAACTCATTGGAACAACCTCTTAAGAGTGTTTAAAAAGCCTTTTTGTTGTAAATCTTCAAAAGGAACTTCATTACCCAAGATTCTTTGGATTATATTTTTATAGCTAGTAGCGCTTGGGCTATTGGTATAAATAACAGGTTCTCCAGTGTTTGTAGCAGATACGATACGACTATCTTCTGGCACAAGGCCAATGAGAGGAAGTGCTAAAATGCTTAAAACATCATCTGTGCTCAACATCTCACCCTTTGCAACAAGCTCTGGCTTAATACGATTAATAATGATATGTTTTTGCACCTCTTGATTATTTTTTGCTTTATCAGATTTTGCATCAATAATACCAATTACCCTATCACTGTCTCTTACAGAGCTGACCTCAGGAGTTACAACAATCAATGCACGATCTGCCCAAAAAATAGCATGTTCAAATCCACTTTCAATACCCGCTGGAGAATCTAATAAAATAAAGTCAAAATCTTTTTTTAACGACTCAATAAGGTTTCTTACCTTTTCTTTATCAAGAATTGTTTTATCCTTGCTTTGTGAAGCAGGCAAGAAATAAAGAGTCTTTGTTTTTTTGTCATTGATTAGGGCTTGATTTAGATTGCATTTTCCTTCCATCACATCAACAACATCATAAACAATTCTGTTTTCTAGTCCCAAAATCATATCTAAATTTCTAAGACCAATATCAAAATCTACAGCAACCACTCTTTTTCCAGTCTGTGCCAACCCAACTGCTATATTCGCAGTACAAGTAGATTTTCCAACACCGCCTTTACCTGATGTAATTGTAATAACTTCTGCCATTTTCCTTCCTAATTAGTGAGTTTATCTTTAAAAATTTTTTTACGCAAATCATTCCCCATCCTTTCAATGGAATGATCTTTTATATTTTTTCTTTCAGCCTTTAGGCATATATAATTGCTTTGTTTTTCTAAAATAAAGTCCTTAGCAAAGCTTCCATCTTGAATCTTTTCTAAAAGCTCTCTCATTATTTGCTTGGTTGAGGGAGGGATGATTTGTTTTTGGCTTTTAATCATTCCATATTCCGCGGTATTAGAGATTTGTTCATGCAATCTTGTGAGCCCACCTTCATAGATAAGATCCACTACAAGCTTAAGTTCGTGTAGGCATTCAAAGTAAGCTAGCTCTTCAGGATATCCTGCTTCTACCAAAACTTCAAATGCATTTTTAATTAGTGCTTTTAGTCCCCCACATAAAACCGCTTGTTCTCCAAAAAGGTCAGTTTCGGCCTCCTGCCTAAAGGTAGTTTCAATAATAAAGCTTTTATGAGATCCAATACCAGCTGCATAGCTTAGTGCCAAATCTCTAGCATTTTGTTCTTTATTATCCTGTTCTATTGCAATAAGAGCAGGGACACCACTACCTTTTAGAAATTCATTTCTTACACCTCTGCCTTGAGCTTTTGGAGCAACCATAATGATGCCTACATCCTGAGGAGGCGTGATAAGATTAAAGCAGATGCTAAAACCATGACAAAATACCAAAGTATGATGAGGTTTTAAAAAAGGTTTGATTGCTTTCTCAAAAACTTCTGAATGCAACTCATCAGGAAGCATAAAAACTATCAACTCACTTATTTTTACAGCTTCAGAAACTTCAAAAACTTCAAAGCCTAAATCTTGAGCAATCTTCCAGCTTTTGCTACCTTGATAAAGTCCTATAATAACATTAGCTCCACTATCTCTGAGGTTTTGTGCGTGGGCTTTCCCTTGCGATCCAAAACCAAGTATTGCTATTTTTTTACCACAGACAAGCTCTAAATTACAGTCTTGTTGTGTATAAACCCTTAGCATCTATGACCCCTGATATTTAAAAAATTATGAGAAATTATAACAGATAAAACTAGAGTTTAACTACTTTAGCGCCAAAACCTCCAAGGTTTGGAGGAGCATCCTCAAAAGAAACAACTTTTGGATGAGAGCTTAAAAATTCTCTTACTACTTTGGCTAAAATTCCACCTCCAATGCCATGATAAATAAGCACTTCATCAAACCCACTTATAAGGCTATCAGAAATAAACTTATCTAGTTTTTCTATGGCCTCTTGAGCTCTTAATCCGTGCAAATCTAAGTGGAAAAAAGCATTGCTTGGTTGTATGGTTTTGGGTTTTATTAAGAGATTTTTTTCTTTGCCAATAGGCTTTAAATGTGTGGAATCTACCTTTAGGCGCATTCCTTCATCAAGTTCAATCAGGTATTTATTATTTTGAATTGCTAGAATGGTGGCTTTATTTTGCTTATATTTTACACGATCATGAACTTGAAAAACTCTTTGTTTTGGGGCTTGGATTGTTTGTGGCTTGAGAGAAGCAAGGATTTTATTTGCGTTGTTAATAGAACGATGAATATCTTGCATTTGCTTATCTTTAAGATCTTTTTTTACAACCTCAATAGCATCATAATAAGTCTTTTTTAAATTTTGTTCTTGTTGCTTAAAATCTAAGGCTAGTTTTTCTCTTAAATCTTTAAGAGATTGTTGTTTATTTTTATAATCTTGGATTTGAGAATCTAGATCCATAATTTTTTGTTTTAGCTCAATTTCTAACTGCGCACTTTTTTCAATAAGGATATTTAGTTTTTCTTTATCCTCACCATAATTTTGTTTTGCCAGCTCTATTAAATTTGATGGAATTTTATAACGTTTTGCTGTTTCAAAAGCATAGCTCTTGCCAATACAACCATAAAGAAAATTAAATGTAGGTTGCTCTTTTTCTTCATCATAAATTGCTGCACAAAGTTGGATTCTTGAATCATTAGCCATAATTGATGCTAAACGTTTATGATGAGTTGTAACAATAATTTTTGCTTTTTTGTCTAAAAGATTTTCTAATAAGACTTTATAGAGACTAGCGGCCTCATCTGCATCTGTTCCAAGTTCAATCTCATCAATTCCTAAAATCAAATCTTTTTCTTGTAAGATTTGTGAGAAATCAAGCATCCTGCCTGCAAAAGTTGAAATATCATTTTTACTATTTTGTGGATCAGAAATAATGGCAAAGATATTTTTAAAATGAGGAATTTTTGATTTTTGTGCATCGATTTTAAAGGGTATTAGATGTTTGCTTAAAAATACTGCACTTAAAATAGATTTTAAAAGCATTGTTTTCCCACCAGCATTTACCCCAGTGATGAGCAGGAGCTGTTTGGAAAAGTCTAGATTGATTAATTTTGGATTTTGTAGTATAGGGTGTGCAAAGTCTTTTAAAACTAGGTGATGATTCTTGTATTGAGGGAGGATAAAATTTAGATTAAATTGCTTTGCAAAGAAGATTCTTGCTTGAATGTGATCAACCTTATCAAATTCCTTATTAATAAAATTCAAAAAGGCAAAGTGTTTATGCAAGGTTTGTGAAATTGTTTTGCAAATTTCATAGACTACTTGTTCAATCTGATTTTCTATGTCTTGTATTTTTTGATAAATTATCTTAACTTCTTCAGGTAAGAGGTAAAAAAAACCACTATGAGATCTTTGCAAAACAATCCCTTTTATTACGCTCTGATAACCTGATCTAAGCAATAGAGTTTGAGTTTGGTTTATGAGATGGATTTGCTGATCTATAAGGTAGGGTTGGATTTTTTTAGAATGTAAAATCGTATTAAGGGTTTGTTGTATATTCTTGTTTTGATAAATGAGACTTTGATTTAAATGATCAAGTTCCAAGAAAATGCCTTGCTTAAATGCACCCTTATCATCAAAGTAAGCTTCTATATTTATGAGATATTCAGGAATAACAATTTTTTGTAAATAAGTATAAAAATAAGGACAGTTAGCAAGATTGTGATGATTTTTTAGATAGCTAAAATAGCGTATTATTTTTATAATTTCAAAGATTTCATCAGATCTTAAAATACCAAACTTTTTGATATTTTGTAGGGCATCATCAAGAGGTTTTATAGAATCTGGAGGTCTAAAGTCAATTAAATCAAGTTCTTTGATATATTCAAAGATAATATTTTTATCTCCATCAATGACAAGATCTTTTTTTCGGGAGAAGAATCCTTGAAAGGTTGTAAGAAAAGCATCTAAATCAAGTTGGCTTATAATCTTTTGCAACAAAATTCTTATTCCTTTTCAAGTTGCTCTTGGATTGTGTTGATATTTTGTTTATTATTTTTTTGGACACATTCATTAAGTGAAAAAATAAGATTATGAAAGGGAGTATCCTTCTTTCCTATAAAATTTAGAGTTCCACTCACAAAGTTAAAATTTTTAGCATCCACTTCAGTGTTTTTGCATAAAATTGTTTCACCTCTTAAAAAAGCCATTTGTAATAAGAAGATCTGTTTATCAACCTGACTTTTTCTATAACTATAAAATCCAATAATTACCGCAAGAATTAGTAAGGATATAAAAGTCAGACTTTTTTGTTTCTTGCTTACCATTCCAAAATCTTTAAGGATAAAAAATAAAGTTAGGGTTGCAATTAAAATAAGCAGAACAATGGGAAGTAGGGTCATTTATTTTTCTCCTCGAAGCTGGTAGGTGATATCTCCTGCACCAAGCCCTATAACAAGATTATCTTGAATTGTTTTGATTAATTGAGTTTGGTTGTAAATCTCAATAACTCCTTTATTGTTTTTGATATGTGTTGCCAAGATAGGAGAATATTGCTTAAAAAGCTCTTGCATATCAAAATATATTTCCTTTTCGCCTGCCTTCCAAGTAGGTAGGATAATAAGTTCATCACAGTTAATAAAACTTTTTTGAAAGGCTTCTAGATTGTCTCTTAATCGAGAAAACTTATGAGGTTGCCAAATTGCAATAATTTTTTTGATGTGTTTTAAGGTGGCATAGGTTTTAGTTGCGCTAAGTGTTGCCACAATTTCTGTTGGATGGTGTGCATAATCATCTATTATATAGAGTTTGCCCTTTTGGATGATATCAAATCGTTTTTTTATACCTGCAAAGTTTTTTAGATTTTCTCGAATTGTTTTGATATCCATTTGTGTTTGTGCAATTAGTATTGCAAGACTTGCATTAGATGCAGTATGCTCTCCAAATCCCCATACTTCAAACTCTCCAAGATCTTTTAGTTCAAAACGACAAAAAGGCTCATCATCTCTTAGAAAAAAATGGATATTTTTTATATCTTTTTTTGGAGAAAGGGTAATGTATTGATCCTTTAGGGTATGAAGAAAGGGATCATCAATATTAATACAAGCTTTTTTTGCAGATTTTAAAAAATCTTTATAGGCTTGATAAAATTTCTCTAAGCTATAATCATAGCTTTCCATATGCTCTGGTTCTGCATTTGTCACAATTGCACAATAGGGATTTGAATTTAGGAAGCTTTTATCAGATTCATCTGCCTCAAAAATAATTCCCTCGCTCATATTCTCTCTAACATTAGAACCAAATTCTTTACTCTCTGCTCCAATAATTGCACCAAAATTATTAAAAATACTACTTAGCATTGCACTTGTGGTGCTTTTTCCATGAGCTCCACACACGCTAAATACTTTCTTTTGTCCTAGTATGAGATTTAATGCATCCTTGCGAGATAAGATGGGGATATTTTTCTTCTTGGCTTCAATAATTTCTATATTATCTTCTTTGATAATTGCTGAATGAATTACTAAATCTTGATTTTGTATTGCATCAGGGCAGTGAGGAATATAAACCTTAACTCCTTGCCCTTCTAAGCTTTTTACCAGTTTATTGGAAGCGATATCACTACCACTAATGGTGGCTCCTTGAGCCTTTAGATATTTTGCAATACCTGATATGCCAATACCACCAATCCCAATAAAATGAATTTTTAAATCTTTAATAGGTTTCAACTTCATCCTTTTTTCAAAAATCTTGCAATTGTTTTTAAAATAGGTTCTAATATGGGTGTTTCATAAACTAAAGCAATTCTCACATACCCTTTACCTGCATTATTTCTACCTAAGAAACTACCAGGCAAGACTAAAATACCCTCTTCTTCATAAAGTTTTTTGCAAAATTCTATTTCATCTCCAACATAAAGCCAAACATAAAAACTAAAGGGATATATTTTGGTTTCAGGAAATATTTTTTTGGCAAGTGCTAAATTTTTGGCATATTGCATTTGAATCTGTTTGGCTTGTGTATGAGATTCCCAAGCCATACTGGCTGTTTTTTGCAGGGGCGAGGGAATTGCTACTCCTAGATAAGTGCGATAAGTGAGATAGGGTTTTAAGATATTACTATCTCCTGCTATGAAACCACTTCTAAGACTTGGAGCAGAGAGCCTTTTAGAAATGGAATTGACACATAAAATATTTTTAAAATCTTTATTCCCCATATCATAAGATGCTCTTAATATTCCCTCTGGAGGCTCTTGTTGATAAATTTCACTATAGCATTCATCATTTAGTAGGACAAAATCATACTCTAATGCATTTTGTATCCATTGTTGGAGTTCTTTTTTGGTGAGGGTTGAACCTGTGGGATTATTAGGAGAGTTTAATATTACAAGCTTTACTTCCTCCATCTGTTCTTTTGTAAGGGAGGGTTTAAAATCATTATCTTGATTTAAATCCATTAAAAAAACCTTGGAATTGCTTGCAATACTCGCACCTTCATAAATTTGATAGAATGGATTAGGATAGGCCATAGAGGGATTAGTAGTATTTGCAAGTAAAAATTGTGGAAAGTTAAATAAAACCTCTCTTGTCCCAAGAGTGGGAATAAGCTGATTATTTTCTAGGTTGAGATTATAGCGGTAAGAAAGAAAGTTTTTAATGGATTTATAAAGATACTCTTCACCCTTTGTTGTTGGATAATAGCGTAACAAATCAGTGGAATTTTTCAGTGCATCTTGGATATTTTGAGGTGTTTTAAACTGTGGCTCACCAACTGTCAGCTTAAAGATAGGCTTTTTAGGAATGATATCTTTAATAAGGTTTTGAAGTTTCTCAAAAGGGTAGGGTTGGAACTGCAAAGTAATCTTCCTTAAAGTTTTTTATGGATTATTATATAATTTTTAGGTGTTTTTTACTCTCATTGCTTGATTTTTTTAAAAAGCATTGCTAGAATTACGCTTTATTATTTTATGAAGAAATAAATGCGGGAATAGCTCAGTGGTAGAGCACAACCTTGCCAAGGTTGGGGCCGCGAGTTCGATCCTCGTTTCCCGCTCCATTTAATTTATCACATAAAAAAGCTTTGTTATTGTCGCCCGGGTGGTGGAATTGGTAGACACAAGGGACTTAAAATCCCTCGGATATTGCTTCCGTGCCGGTTCAAGTCCGGCCCCGGGCACCACTATTAGAGAGATGGCGACATAGCCAAGTGGTAAGGCAAGGGCCTGCAAAGCCTTGATTCCTCGGTTCAAATCCGAGTGTCGCCTCCATCGGGAGATGGCTGAGTGGTCGAAAGCGGCGGTCTTGAAAACCGTTGAGGGTCACACCTCCGGGGGTTCGAATCCCTCTCTCCCGGCCACCTATCTCATATTTAACCCCCCCCCCCTTTTTTTTTAATTCTTGTATGTTTTTATGTAGTTGGATTAAAATAGGGTGTTTTGAGCCAACTTCAAACAAAGAAAGGACAACTAGAAATCTCTTGGTTTTTTATTGACTAAAGATTGTCTGGATAAAAATTAGATAAGTTTTAGAATATTAAAAAAGCATAATCATATAAGAGCCTCTAATATTTTTTTAATCCAAGCAAAATGTTCATCTTTTATACATCTTACATCAAGAAGAATTTTATCTTTGAATATTCTACTAATTAGTCCTTGCTCTCTTAAGATCTTATGTAGTTCTTGGGCGCAGATTTTATGATGGTCAAGTAAGATTCCATAAGAATTAAAATCTAAATGAGGCAGACTTCCACCCCCAGCTTTTGATTGGGTTTTAATTACTTCATAGTTGAAAATATTTAATCCTTGTAAATAATCTTTAAGATTATTTGCTCTTTGCAATAATTCCTGAGGCGATTGATTTAGCATTTTTAATGTGGGGATAGTATTATAAGTTTCTAATAGATATGCCAATAGTGTTTCTTGAAGTAATATAAGATTGATCTTATCAATTCTCAAAGCCCTTAGTAGATGATTTTTCTTTAATTGTTCTATCAGTTCCTTTTTTCCAAAAATAATCCCCGCTTGAGGACCTCCTAGTAGCTTATCTCCACTAAAGCTTACAAGCGATGGTTTTAGGCTTGCAATCTCCAATAAAGATGGTTCATCACAATCAACCCCACTAATATATCCACTTCCTATATCATAATAATCAATTAGATTGTTTTGTTTTGCAAGCTGATGGATTTGTTGGTACTCTACACTAGAAACAAAACCAATTTGGCTAAAATTGCTTTGATGCACCTTTAAAATCATTGAAGTATTTTCATTAATCGCATCCTGATAATCTCTCAGGTGGGTTTTATTTGTAGTTCCTATCTCGTGCAAAATACCCCCAGATTGTTTAATAACTTCTGGGATTCTAAAACTACCCCCTATTTCTACAAGTTCACCTCTAGATAAAATCACTTCTTTATCTTTTGCAAATGTATTGATAATAAGCATTACAGCAGCTGCATTATTATTGACAACAAGTGCGTCTTGGCAATCAAAAAGTGTGCAAATGATATTTTTAAGATGGTGATAACGCTCTCCCCTCTTTCCTTCTATGAGGTCATACTCAAGATTGTTGTACTCACTTAAAAGAGGTATTATTTTTGCAAGCATATCTTGAGAAAAAATACTGCGACCAAGATTTGTTTGTATGACCACACCAGATGCATTAATGAGTGGTTTTATGGTTGGAGATATAAGTTCTAAATATTTTGTTTTAATTTGTTCTATGACTTGTTCTGTGTCTAGTGGTTGTAAAATTTTTTGTTCTAAAATATCATTTCGCAGGCCTTGGATAATATTTTGAGCTACTTTTTTAAGCAAGGTTTTGTTAAAACCATCAAAAGCGGGATGAGTGAGTATTTTATCTATTTTTGGTAGCGAAGAGAGTAGGTTTTGTGTGCACATCTTTTGCCTTTAAGATCATAAAAATAAAGGCTATTTTATGATTTTAAAGTTAAGATATTTTTATTTTTAGATAATTTTTAGCTTAGAAAGAGTACAAAAAAGTCTAATAATACCCTTATCTTTTTCAATTTGAGCTAATTTAGACTAAAGTAAAATTCTATAAATTTTTTAATTAAGTGGTGTTGAAAAATTAATACTTTTGTGCAAAATTACCTTTATTAAAGGGGGATAGATAAGGCTAGTAGGCTTATAATAGGGATAAATTTTACAAAAACTAGTCAAAGTAAAAAGAGTGTATAATTTGAATTATGAGAAAAAATTTATTATAATACCCACCACCCTATAAGGGGGGCAAGTGTGCTGGTGTGCACCTTGGGCTTCAAACCCAAAGAATGGCTAGGTGTCTAGCTGTTGAGGAGTTCGATTCTTCTGCCCTCTCGCTAAACTTATAGCTTAGATTTTATACTCTGGATTGCCTCATAGCCTTGATTGATTCCAACTGCAATAGAAGCGCCATTCTTTGAAAGAATATCTCCAGCGACAAATATATTTTTAACTGAACTCTCTAAATTGTTTGTAAGAGGAATGCCTGCATCATCAAGCTCTAAACCACATTTTTTTAAGAAATCAATAGGAGCGGCACCACCAATTGCATAAACAATCTTATCGAATGTTTCGGAGCTACCATCATCAAAAAATACTTGAGGTTTTGATTGATTATCTTCAAGTTTTTCTATATTAATACCCAATTTTGTTTTTAATTGGTTTTGCATCGCTTGCTTAAGATTCTCTGCATTGATTTCATTGATTCTTGCAAATTCTTTGCGTCTATAATTGAGTGTTGTGTCAGTGATTTCAGTAAGATATGTTGCATATTCTACTGCTGAATTTCCTCCTCCAACTACAAGAACTTTTTCTCCTGCTTGGATGGTGTTGATATTATAAGCCACCTTTTTTAGCAAAGTTGGAGGAATTTTATAATCTGGCTTATTTGGTTGCCCCATTTTGCCTATAGCAATTACAACGAATTTGGATTGAAAAACTTCATTATTTGTAGTATGGATCTCAAAAATACCATCTACCTGAGTAATTTTTTCAATATCTGTGCCATACTTTGGATTGAGATCATATTTTTCAATGAGATGATCAAATAACTCAAGAGTGCTTTCTTTGCTTCCATCGCTAAAAGATATATTGCCCTTAAGATCTGTGACATGCCCTTTGTAGTCTTTATCTACACGCTTGCCATCTTTATAAAATTTTCTTATTGTATTTGAGTGTTCTTGTGTTTTTTCAAATAAAATAATTTCAGAGATACCTGCTATTTTAGCTTCTGCAGCAGCGCTAATTCCTGCAGGTCCAGCCCCTATAATTGCAATATCATAAACTTTTTTCATCAAATCTTTCCTTTTTTAGTTTTTCCTTTTTTCTTTGTTGTGTTATTGCTTGATTGAGATCCTCAGGACTATCAAATAAAACTCCTTGCGTGATTTTCTTTTCATCATCAAATTGCCCAGTCTTAAGGCCCCATAAAAAGGCAATACAACCAAACAACCCAATTAAGATAGATGTAAATAGCATCACAATTAAAAGTGTTGTATTCATATTATCTCAAAAAAAGGTAAAAATTTCTCTATACTAAGCCCTCTGGCAGTAGATAAAAGCCCTTTTCCTTGAATAATGTATTTTTGATGAAATCCTTCTAGCATAATACCTCCAGCCTTATTTTTCCAAAGATTAGATTCTAAATAATGTTCTTTATCTAAAGAATCAAAAAATTTAAAGCTAAAGCTAGCACAAGAGACATCATAAAGTTCAATCTTACTAGATTTAAAAATCTGCGCAGTGATGATTTTTACCTCATTGCCACTTTGATTGGTTAGCATATCTCTAGCTTCTTGTATATTTTTTGGCTTTCTTTGAAGAATATTATTTACACTCACTACGCTATCAGCTACTAGAATTGGAAGGTTGGTCCCAAATTTTTGCAAAGCTTTAAAAAATTTTCCTTTGCAGGCTTCAAAAGCAAAGGTCTTGGGACAAGTAGTTTTGATTGTCTCTTCATCAAAATCTACGCTTTTTTGCACAAAATCAACACAAAATTCTTCAAGAATTACTTTGCGACTCTGTGAAGATGATGCAAGAATAATCATTGGATTTTATCTATAATAAATTTTTTTGCAGAGTCTAAGGCTTCTTTGATTTTTGAGGAATCTTTGCCTCCAGCGGTTGCAAAATCCGATCTTCCACCACCATTACCCCCAAGTATTTGTGCTACAACCTTAACCCATTCATTTGCCTTAATGGTGTTGTTTTTTGTTCCTGCTACAATCTGTAGTTTTTGAGAATCAATCAGTAAAATCGCAATATTTTCATACTTATTTTTTTGCTCATCAACAATTTGTTTTAAATCACCCCCTTGAAGGCTTTGCACAATAAGAGTGGTTTCATTGATTGTTTGTATTTGCAAATCAACTTGTGATTGTTTAAAGGCTAGCTGTTTTTCTAGCTCTTTAATTTTGTCTTTTAGTTTAGTGATTCCTAGTATTGGATCATTATTTTTTAGCAACTCTTTTGTATGGCTTACTTGTTGGATAAGATTTTTTGTAAAAAGATATGCACTTTCTCCACAAATTGCTTCAATGCGCCTTATGCCATTTGATACCCCTGATTCTTTTATGATAATAAACTCTCCAATAAACCCCGTGTTTTGGATATGAATACCACCGCAAAGTTCGCAAGAATAATCATCAAAACTTACCACCCTTACACTATCTTCATATTTTTCTCCAAACAAAGCAATTGCTCCCTTATTTTTAGCATCTTTTAGAGACATATTTTCAATGCTTGCAGGGATATTTTGCATAATTAATTGATTGACTTCATCTTGAATTTCTTGGATTTCTTCAGTTTGAAGGGGTCTTGGAAAATTAAAATCAAATCTTAGGCGGTTAGCTTCAACCAAACTTCCAGCTTGTGATACTTGCTCTCCTAGTTTCTTTTTCAAAACAGCGTGCAATAGATGTGTTGCAGAGTGGTGCTTTGCAATTTCTTGGCGCATCCCATCTACTTTAGCAACAACCTCCTTGCCTATAGAAACAGATTCTAAGGGCTCAATTTGACTAATATTCAATCCAAAATATTTCTTTGTATCTAAGATGTTGGCAATTTTTTTACCATCAAGAAAAATTTCCCCTTTATCTCCTATAGCCCCACCACTTTCTGGATAAAAAGGTGTTTTATCTAATAAAATAAACCCTTTTTCTCTAAGGGTCTGTGTCTCTGTAAATGAGGTATCAAATAATGCAAGAATCTTGCTATGAGATTGTGTATTTTCATAACCAATGAAATCATTACCTTTAAATTTTTCTAAGATGGTTTTAAAATCTCCTTGAATGGTTGCATCCCCGCTGCCTTTCCAAGAAGCTTTGGCCAGTTCTTTTTGTTTTTGCATATGAAGTTCAAAGGATTTTAGATCCAATGAAAGATTATTTTCTTTTAGCATATCTTGTGTAAGATCAAGAGGAAAGCCAAAAGTGTCATAAAGCTTAAAGGCAACCTCTCCACTAAATATAGTGCTATTTTTAGATTTTAAAGTTTCTATCTCTTTTTTAAAGAGTGTAATACCCTGATCAATGGTTTCAAAAAACTTTGCTTCCTCCAGTTTGCATTGATTAGCAATTATGTCTTTCTTCTCAATAAGATAGGTATAAAAACTTCCCATTTCTTCACATACTTGCATTACAATCTGATATAAGAATGGTTCCCTCAACCCTAAAAGATAGCCATATCTCACTGCGCGCCTTAAGATTCTACGCAAGACATACCCGCGTCCTTCTTTATCAAAATTCACGCCTTGGGCCAACAAAAATGCTATTGCCCTAGAATGATCAGCAATAACTCTAAAGCTTGCACCATCCTCATAGTTGTAAACTTTTTTTGTGAGTTGTTCCACTTTTCTTATTAAGGGCATAAATAAGGAGGTATCAAAATTACTTTTCTTTTTTTCCAGTAGTGCATAAACTCTCTCAAGACCCATTCCTGTATCAATACTTGGTTTTGGGAGAGGAGTTAGACTACCATCGCTATGTCTTTCAAATTGCATAAAGACAAGATTCCAAATCTCTAAGAATCTATCCCCATCTCCACCAAAATAATCTTCTTGGGTATTAAATTCCTCACCTTGATCCACAAAAATTTCACTACAAGGTCCGCATGGACCTGTATCTCCCATCTGCCAAAAATTATCCTTATCTCCCATTCTTTTAATTCTACTGGGATCAATATGCTTGCTCCATATCTCAAAGGCTTCATCATCATTTTCATGAACAGTAACATATAAGACAGATTTATCAAAACCTAATACTTCGGTTACAAATTCCCATGCATAGGCAATGGCATCTTCTTTAAAGTAATCTCCAAAAGAAAAATTACCAAGCATTTCAAAAAGCGTATGATGCCTTCTTGTGAAGCCAACATTTTCTAAATCATTATGTTTTCCACCAGCCCTTATGCAAAGTTGTGAAGAAGTTGCTCTTGGTATTTGCGGGATGGGTATTTTTCCAATAAAAATATCTTTAAATTGCACCATTCCAGCATTAGTGAAAAGTAAACTAGCATCTTCAGGAACAAGGGGCATACTCCCATAAACTTGATGACCTTTTTTTTGAAAAAAATCTAAGAATTTTGAACGAATATCCATATCAAGATCCTTGTAGCATAATTCTTGTCTCTTTAATATATGAAAGTATATCTAAAAGCTCTTAAAATCCTATTTATCCTTAATGGCTTTATTTTGATAGAATTGCAACAAGTTTATGACTTAAAGAGGAGGTTAATAAAATGTTTCCTTTTAGTGATGAAGAGCTTTATGAGCCTGTAGAAAAATCAATACAAAAGGTTCGCCCCATGTTACTTACAGATGGTGGGGATATCACTGTTTTGGGAATTAGAGATGCAAAAGTTTATGTCAGGTTGGAGGGAGCTTGTCAGGGGTGTTCTAGTGCACATTTAACATTAAAAAATGGTATTGAAAGACAGTTGAGAATGGATATACATCCAGATTTGCAAGTAATTGAGGTACCAAAAAATCAAGATTTGGAAAGTATTTTAAAATCCTAGGACAAGGATTCTAAGGAGTTATATTTGTCTCTTATTAATCATCCAAAAAAACGAGTCCTTATACAAAAAGGTTTTAGGGCATTTGAGGCTGAAGATTATTCTGGTGCAATGAGGTTTTTTTCTGATGCATTGCGCCTAGATGAAGAGGATTTGGAAGCAAAAATTGGTTTGTTGTTATCAGATATGATTTCAGATTTTCCCAAAGAGGCACAAGGTTTTTATGAGTTGTATAAGGCAATGATTTTAAATAACCCAAGGGCAATGCGTAAAAAAATACAACAAGGTATTTTAGATAGTATCCAATCTTTTGATAATGGTATTGAAAAGATTTCAGCAGTTTTATGTGAAGATAATAATCAAAAGATTGATGAGATGGATGGTATTTTATATAGTGATTTTAAGGCAATGTGTTTGGAAACTAACTTTAAAGAGGTTTTTGAGAATCTAATCTTTAGCACAAAAATTATTTTTACCAAAAAGGAAGATTTTTATGATTTTTTAGAAGTATTGCTTGAAAATAATTTTGTTGATTTTTGTTTGCAATACATAGAAAATATGAAAGAAGCAATGTATTATGATCTAAGAATTAAAGATATTTTACAAAGGGCTGTGCAGAAGTTATGAAAATAGATTTTATGATAAATTATGAGGGTAGAGAATATCAATATTTAAGTGACAATACAAGGGATGATGCAGAGAATGTTTTATTTGTCGAAACACCAAGAAATAAGGAGTTTGCAGAGGCTTTTAAAAGATCCAACAGGGCTGTTTTAAATTATAAGGAACTTAAGAAATATTTTTCTTTTCCTTCAAAAATTATAGGTATTACAGGGACAAATGGGAAAACAACCATTGCCAATCTCATCTATCATATACTTTTAGATAATGGCTATTCTTGTGCAATGATTGGAACCCAAGGGGTGTATTTTAATCATAGGCAGGTTAAAGCAAAAGGACTTACTACACCAACAATTTTAGAGCTCTATCAAAACTTTGATTTTTTGGCTAAAAATCAATGTGAAGTTGTTGTGATGGAGGTAAGTTCTCATGCAATTGAACAAGAAAGAATTTATGGGATTGATTTTGATGTAAGAGTTTTGAGTAATATTACAAGTGATCACCTTGATTACCATAAAGATTTGCGAACCTATAGGGATGTTAAGAATAGTTTTTTTGGCAATCAAGGAAAGAAAGTAATTAATTTGGATGAGAAAAATGCAAAGTTTAATCCATCAAATACATTGCTTTATAGTATTTTTTCTCAAGCTGATATTTGGGTAAAAAGATATGATCTAGCAGATGGAATTTCTGCACAGATTGTTTGTGGTGATAGGGAAATAGAGTTAAAATCTAGACTCTATGGATTGCATAATCTTTATAATATACTTGCAGCAGTAGGGAGTATATGGACATTAAATCTTCTGCCACTAAAAAAAGCTATCCAAAGTTTGGAAAATTTTAAAGGGGTGAGTGGGCGTATGGAAGTAATCTCTAACCAACCTTTGATTATTGTAGATTTTGCGCATACCCATGATGGAATGGAGAGAATCTTTCAAAGTTTTCCAAATAGAAATATTGTAGTTTTATTTGGTGCTGGTGGAGATAGAGATAGAAGCAAGCGCCCATTGATGGGTAAGATAGCAGATCAATATGCCAAAAGAATCTATTTAACAAATGATAATCCAAGGACAGAAGATCCCTTATTGATACTTCAAGATATTTTAGATGGTATTAGTCAAAAACAAAAAGTGGTAGTAGAGCTTGATAGAAGAGAAGCTATTAAAAAAGCAATGGATTCCCAAGAGCAAGATGAAATTTTGTTTATCTTGGGAAAAGGTGATGAAGTAGAGCAGATTTTAAAAGATAAAACCATTCCTTTTGATGATAGGGAAGTAGTAAGAGAGTTTTTATAAGTAAGGGCTTAATGGCCTTTTAGTTGTTCTAATCTTTGGCGCTTTGTCCCTATTTCTGTCACTTGGATTCCAAAGTTTCCATCTACAATTACCACTTCACCTTTTGCAATTACTTTATCATCAATTAAGATTTCTAGGGGGTCGTTTGCAAGTTGATTTAATTCTATTACGCTTCCAATATCCATAGATACCACGTCTTTTAAAAGCATTCTTTTTTGTCCAATTCTTACTTTTACATTTAGTTTAACATCCAGTAGCATTGCAATATTTTTCATCTCATCGCTTGAAAGACTACTTGTTGTTTGTGCTTGTTCTTGAGTGGTTGTTTCTTTAGCTGTAGGGGCTTCTTGTGTCAGATTGTTTTCCAAATCAGCTGAAGATAAAAGCCAAAAATGCGATGAAATTGTGTTGAGTTCAAAAGAGAAATTATAGGCTTTAGTATAGCCTTGATGATCTTGATCTGAGGTTACAAATTCTATGCTTTTGCAAGAAAAACTTAGTTTGGGCAATTTTTTTTGAGAACCCAAGCTGGTGGATAGGGCACCAAAAATATTTGAATTAATTTCTTTATTAGCATCCAAATCATCATCATCCATACTTTCTTTTGCATTACCTTCTCCACCAACCATTGTATCAGCAAGGGCAGTTGCAAGTTCAACGGGAGTTGCAATTGCTAGTGAGGTATGAAAGTCTCCACTAGTTTCAATAGAAGTCAGTGCATAGGGAGGAGAAATCTTTTCTTGTTTTAAATCTATGCTTTTTATTTCCTTAATATTGGGACTTGATCCTGTTAGTCCTTCTATTGTAGAGATAGCCTCTTGAATAAAAAGTTTAATAAAATCATTCATAGTTTTCTTCCTCCTCTGTTTCTATTTCATTAATTCTATTTTTTCTTCGCATTTCAAGCATTTCTAATATCTCTTTTACTTGGTCTTTTTCTGTTTTTAAGACCTCTTTGATTTTTATGCTCTTTCGATATCTTTGTAATCCAATATCTGCTAAAAATTTATCTTTGCCATCAATAGCTACCAAAACTGTATCATCAGCTTTTCTATTTAATCTAATAATATCTCCTGCTTGTAGATCTAAAATATCTCTTAGAGATAGACTTGCTTGACCGATAGATGCACTAATATTAATATTTGCACCTCCAATTAGAGCCTGTAATTCTTTATTGCGACTTTTTTTAGAGCTTGTTTCAGAGAACACAAGATCTCTGCTACCTAATCTTGATAGGATTGTTTCAAGTGAAATCACAGGATAACAAAGATTAATCATACCACTACTATGTCCTATAATAATTTCCATTACAACCATGATAACTACTTCATTTTGTGCAACAATTTGGACGACATTAGGACTAGATTCCTTGGCATCAATACTTGGAAAGATCTCGGTAACAGGAGCCCAAGCATCTTTTAGAGTTTGCATTATTTGCCTTAGAATACTATCTAAAAGATTTAATTCAATATCGCTAAATTCTCTTTGGCTATCATAAGTTTCCCCCTTTCCTCCAAGTAAGCGATCAATCATTGAAAACACAATGCTTGGATTAATTTCTAAAACCCCCGTTCCATCCATGGGCTTCATTGAAAAAACATTAAAGCTTGTGGGACTTGGGAGACTCATTAAAAATTCTCCATAAGTCATCTGATCTACACTGTGTAATTGAATCTCAACAATGCTACGCATAATGGCAGAAATCTGACTAGAGAGATTTCTAGCCATTTTATCGTGAATGCCTCTAAAGGCCCTTAATTGCTCTTTGCTTACACGGTTGGGTCTTTTAAAGTCATAAAGCATCACTTGCTTATTTGGGAGTAAACTGCTTCTTTCTAGCTCAGGAGTATGATCCTCATCTATTACTTCTAGTAGCGCATCAATTTCCTCTTGACTTAATATGTCAGCCATTATGTTCTCCTATGGATCTTCTAATCTTCTTGATTACTTCTTTTGTGATTTGTGAAATTCTAGATTCTGTGATATCTAAAACCTCCTTGATTTCACTAAGGCTCATTTCTTCAAAAAAATACATCTGTATTACAAGCTGTTCCCTTTCTGTTAGCTCTGAGAGAGCAGCTTTAATTTTATCAATAAGTTCTTCTTGCTCAAGCTTATCAATAATTGTGCTACCCTCAATTACATTGTACTGCTCATCAATAGGGACAAGAAGATAAATATCTGAAGCAATTTTTGCTTCTTTGATCTTTTCTAAAGTCTCATTAAGAATTTCTGCAAGATATTCATCACTAGGCTCTTCTTGATATTTATTGTAGTAGCGAGTAGTCTCAAAATCAATACTTTTAATGAGTTTTCTGTTAGCACGCGAGATGATATCAAGCGATCGGAGATAATCTAGTAATGCTCCATTAACTCGTGTTCTAGCATATCCCCAAAATGAATCATTAATAGCACTATCATATTTTCTGGCAAGCTTAATTAACTCCTCAGTTCCTATAGAGATCAAATCATTAATATCCACAGAGCTTGGTACTCTCTCTTTGATGCGATAGGCCATAGCCCTTACTGCTGGAAGATATTGTATGGCAAGTTCATCTTGAGAATGTCTGATATTTTGGTTATAAACATTCATTGCATCTTACCATCATAATCAAAACTTTTAAGATAAAGTCTTATATTTTGCACCTCTCGCTCTTGCAAATCAAATTCCTTATCAAAATCATCCAAACGACTCTCTAAGCTTGCCTTATCAAAAATATTAAAGCTAAAATTTAAAGACCAAGTGTAGATTGCAACAATAAGCATAGCAATCAGATAAAATCCAATTGTTGATACAACTGTCCAGAATAATACGATTTCTGGTTCATCAAATTTTGCAACAGCTAGGGCAAGGCCCAAAAAAAACCCAAACGAAACAGAAAGATTGAGATAATTAGTTGGTTTCATCTCATTTCCTTGAACTAAAGATAACTAAGCATCCTTTTTAAGAAACTACCAAAGTTTGCTTTTGGAGTTTCAAGCATATTGCGTTCCACTTTTGAGATTAATTGTCTTGCTACTTCCTCCATATTAAGACTAAAGGCATTATATGGTTCGGTTTTTGTGATGAGTTCTCTATATTTAGTAGACCCTCTCACGGTATTATTGGCCAAAAAGTTGCCCAAATAAAAGAGTTTTAGATGAGGGATATTTTTTAGAGCCACACTTTGTATTTTTTGGAAAATATTTAAGGCCTCTTGATTTCTTGAAGCCATATTAACAATCATTAAAATCTCTTCTCTATATTTTGCATTGATTTTTATTGTCGCATAGGCATCTGTAATCGCAGATGGATCTGGTGTGGTGATTACAATCACATAATCTGAAGCATTTAAAAAAGCCTGTGTGGTAGTTCCAATACCTGCACCCGTATCTACAATCACATAATCAAAAGCTTCAAAAACAAGACTCTCATTTGCAAAACTATCCAAAATATTAAATTTATCGGCAAATTTCAATATCTCTTCGCCACTATCTCCAGGTATTAAGAAGAGGTTTTTATCTACAGGACAAATAATATCATCAAAGCTTGCTTCTCCCTTTAGTACATGCAATATATTTTGTTTGGTGCGCACACCAAAAATAAGATCAAGATTTGCTAATCCGATATCTGCATCAAAGACCCCAATTTTATATCCCATTTTTGCAAGAATAAAGGCAAGATTGGCACTAATTGTTGATTTTCCTACCCCACCTTTTCCGCTTGTAATTGCAATAAACTTCGTGGAATGTAATTTCTTTTCACCACGAAGTAATTGTTCAAGTTTTGTTGCTTGATTTTCGCTCATTTTCTACCTTTACTTGGATTATAAAAACCATCAAGCAAGCAGTCAGCAAGATAGTCATTTGACGCCACACATAGGTCTGTGGGTACTTCTTGACCTACAGAAAGATAACTAATTGTTTTTTTTGTTTCATATGCAAGAGAAAACAGATTTCCCAAACCCTTGCTTTCATCTAATTTACTAAAGATAAAAGAATCAATATCTAGTTCACTAAAAGATTGATAGATATCCCTTAAGTCCTCATATTTTGTTGTCGCAGATAAAACTAGCGCGATGTCAATTTTATAATTGTTTTGTGTGAATTTTTTTAGTTGATTGATTTTTTGTTTATCATGCTGAGAGTGCCCAGCTGTATCTACAAGAATAATATCACAATATCTGAGCGCATCAATTTCTTTTAAGAAATCTTCAGGCTCAATCACTGTTTCTATACTAATTTTCATTTTTCTTGCATACCAAGTAAGTTGCTCTAAAGCACCTATTCTATAAGTGTCTAAAGTTATGATTCCCACTCGATATTTCTTATCTAAAAGTTTGGAATATCTTGCGGCAAGTTTTGCTAATGTTGTGGTTTTTCCAACTCCTGTTGGTCCAGTTAGCATAATAATTTTTTTATTTCCTAAATCAAGGTTTTCATTTCGGCAATAAAGCATTTTTCTCAAGACTTCTCTGAAATACCGCTTGATAGTCAAAGAGTTTTCCCTCATTTTTAAAGGCATCAGCTCTAAGCTTAATTGCATAATTTCATCAAGATGGGCAGAATGCATACCGCTATTTTTTGCAATTCTATAAATTTCTGCAAATTCTTGGGGGATTTGTATATTATTGGGTGATTTTTCTTCCCAAAACATACTTTGGATAAGCTTCATCCTATCATTAATTTTATCCAGTTCGGTTTTTATTGCCTTGAATTCTTTGCTCTCATTTTGTTCTTTTTTAAATTTTTCCTCTTCTTTTCTAAGAACTTTGCTTTCAAACCTTAAATCAAAATCATCAGAAGCTTTTTTATTATCTAAAGTTTGATTGATTTCTCTTACAGCGCTTGAAAGTTGAACGCTTACAGCATCATTTTGATTTTCTTCTTCAAAATTACCAAAATATTTTTTCTTTGCATTTTTTTGTGTAATTTCATCAAGACGCTTTTGAATACTATTTTTTGGAGGAGGTGGAGTATCTTGAGTGTCTTCTTCTACTGCAACAATAATCTCATACAAACCTGCTTGACCTAATGTCTTTTTTCTCACTTCTCTAGTTTTTACAACAAGTGCATCTTCACCATGCTTTTCTTGCGCAATTTTTAATGCTTGAGCAGCAGTTTCTCCACCATAGGTATAAAGTTTCATCACCTTTCCTTTTGTAGATTTTGTAGCATCAGTGGTATTATAACAGATTCTCGTTGTTTCCAATACGGGTGGGGAATTTTTAGATGCGGGTAGGTGATTTTAATCTTATTAAAGAATAAGAGATCAATATCTAGGGTTCTTGGCGCATTTTTAAAAACTCTTTTTCTAGGTCTTTTGAATTTTCTTTCAAGATAGAAAATTGTACAAAAAACCGCCCTTAAATAAAGAGGGGTTTGTAGAGTAAGAGTTGCATTATAAAAGTCTTGTTGGTTGGTATATCCAAATGCAGGATTTTGATAAATGGGACTTGAGGAGACAATAAAAAAGAGTTTATTTTTTTGAAACCATGAAAATAAATGATCAAAAGTTTGGAAGCAATTCCCTTGATTCCCTCCAATTCCTATTGTAAAAGTATTTAAAGCAGAATTTTTTTTAAAAAAGGGAGTGGAGAAAGGAAAATGGGGGGTAAAAAATATCTTCCGCATCTCTAAAGAATATGAGCCCTGCCATTTTTTATTACAACAAGATCTTCAATTCTTACTCCAAATTCATTAGGAAGATAGATTCCTGGTTCAATAGAAAAAACCATGCCATCTTCTATAATCTCTTCGCTTCTTGGGGAAATAAAAGGTAGCTCATGTATATCTAGTCCAATTCCATGTCCTGTGCTATGGTTAAAGAAATTCCCAAAACCATGTTCTTCTATAATGTTTCTTGCTATGGCATCAATTTCTTTACCCTTCATCCCACTTTTGATACTCTTTATTGTTTCTTCCTGTGCCTTTAATACAATATCATAAACTTTTTGTTTCTTAATATCTTTGAAACTTTGTTGTTTCTCAAAATGAAAGTTCTCATCAAAAATGGCAGTTCGTGTTCTATCAGAACAATAGTGTTTAAATTTGATACCAGCATCAAAGAGAATCAAATCTTCTTTATTAAGAAGAGAAGTAGAGGCTAATGCATGAGGTTTTGCAGCATTTGCATTGATACCAATAATGGGTTCAAAACTTAATTCATAATTGCCGTGGTCTTGTAAAAAATTCTTCGCATAAAAAAGGAGTTCTTTTTCATTTAAAGGATTTTTTTGATTTAATAAAAAAGAGGCAAATTTTTCATAAGCCTTTTGGTTGAGGTGTTGAGATTGAGCAATTTTTTGTATTTCTTCTTGGTTTTTTATTATCCTTAAGCGCTGATGAAAGGAAGCTTTAGGCTTTAAACTCGTATTGCAGAGTGATGATATTTGATTAAAAACAGAAACACTTACTTGTTGATCATCAAAAATCAGCTCTTTGGGCTTTAAACTATTAATAAGCTTAATAAGCCCCTGAGTGATATTAGATTCTTCAATAATTTGTGTATTTTTGGAGCAAAATTCCTGTGCCTCAAGTGTGTATCTAGAATCTGTGATAAAAAAGCAATCTTTTTGAATTTTTAATAGCCAAGCATTATCACAACTAAACCCACACTCATAAAGCTGTGCACTTTGATCTTGAGTAAAAAAATCAAACATAAGACTAGTTGTTTTGTTGTTTGGCTTGAGCCTCTTTAACTGCTTGAATTTCATTGAGAATTTGTAAGATTGAAATTAAAGCAAGATGGTAGCCAAAAGCTCCAAAACCTGTAATAACACCGGCAGAAGCAGCACCAGTGTAGCTATTTCTTCTGAATTCTTCTCTAGCAAAAATATTGCTTAAATGAACCTCAATTACAGGAACACCAGCAGAAGCAATAGCATCAGCAATTGCAATAGAGGTGTGAGAGTATGCACCAGGATTGATGATGATCCCCTGATATTCTCCCCCAATACATTCTTGAATTTTATCAATAATCTCGCCCTCAAAATTGCTTTGAAAAAAATCAATATCAAACTTGTTTTGTTTTGCAAACTCTTGCATATTTGAGTGAATTTGCTCAAGCGTTATTGGTCCATAGATTCTTGGATCTCTATGTCCTAGAATATTTAAGTTTGGCCCCTGTATAACTAGGATTTTCATTTTTAATTCCTTAATAATAGATTTCTATTACTATATAAAAAAGTAGCTGATTTTTTAATTAAATTAAATGAGAGGTTTTTTTTGTTCCCCATCAGGAATGCTCATAATATGCTCCTCCTGCACTTCTTGTTTTTTAACTTCTTGCTTTTTTTCCTCAAATGGAGGACCCTTTTTAAGGGTTTCTGTTAATAATGCTGCTTTTTTAGGCTCCATTTTTGCCAGAATTTTTCCAATTTCTTGTGGCTTAAGATAAAAAAGAATATTGGCAGCCTCACTAAGGCTAAGATCACTTAAAATTGCTGCAGCTTTTGAATCTTTCATTTTAGAGTAGGTTTGCGCAACCTTGCTCTCTGTTTCATCGCGGATTTGTCTTAATATATCCTCATTTTTTGCCAAAATTTTTTTTACCCTTTCTTCAGCTTCTTTTTGTTTTGTTTGTAAAAGAATTTCCTTGTCATTTAAGGCTTGGGTTTTTTGTTTTAATTCTTCTTCTTTATCTTGAAGTTTTTTTTCTCGTTGATTAAATAAGTCCTCGCTTGCTTTTTGTAGCATTTCTAAAGATTGTTTTTTTTCTTCAAGGGTTTGGATTTGTTGAATAATTTCTGATTTTTTTGCTTCAAAGATTGCATTACACTGTATAAGCTTTGAGCTTTCCTCTTGTGTTTCTTCTGCATAAAGATAGCTGAGTATAAGAGCCAGAAATATTTTCTTTTTCATTTTTTATCCTTATTGAAAGTAAATAACATTGTACTCACTTCATCGATATGTTTTGTATGCTGTTTTTTGATTTCATTAATTCTTCTTTTTTGTTCTGATGTGTGTATATAATTTAGCTTTTCATATTCTATATAAATTTTTTGATAAGCTTGCTCAAGCTCCCTTTTTGTTTGCTTGAGATTTGAGATTTCAGCGTGCATTGAATCTATTTGAAATAAAAATGCATTTTTATATTCTTGCAAAACTTTAAAATCTTGAAAATTTCCAGAATGTGGAATACTAAATTCCTTCATTTGAGATTGAAATTGCGCAATTTCATCAAATTTATGTGCAATAAGATGATTGATTTGGGCAATTTCCATTTCTTTTTGTTCTAGTTCTTGTTTTTTTATTTTGATAAGAGGATAAAATGATGTTTTCATAAAAAAATAATATCATCTCTTTGAGGTGAGGTGGAAATAAGAGAAACTTTAACACCAATAATTTCCTCTAGGGTGCGGATATAATCTTGAGCTTTGGCAGGGAGGAGGTTAAAATCTCTGATGCCTAGAGTATCTCCCCAGCCCTCAAGAGTTTTATAAATTGGTTTAATGTTTTGCATATTGCTTGGTACATAGTCAATGATTTGGCCATCAAGTTCATAATGTGTGCAAATTTTTACTTCTTCAAAATGATCTAAAACATCTAATTTCATCAATGCTAAACTTGTACAACCATTGATTTTGCAAGCATATTTTAGTGCGACTGCATCAAGCCATCCACAGCGTCGCTTTCTTCCTGTGGTCGTTCCAAATTCATGTCCTTTTTGACAGATCAGATCTCCTATTGGTGAGTTTTCTTCAGTTGGGAATGGACCATTGCCTACTCTTGTGCAATAAGCTTTTGCTACACCAATAATATGATGAAATTCTTTTGGAGGAATGCCTGTTCCACTGCTTGCACCAGCAGAAATTGTGGTAGAACTGGTTACAAAAGGATAGGTTCCATGATCAATATCAAGCATACTCCCTTGAGCCCCCTCTAATAGAATCTTTTTTCCTTGATCAATTCCATCCCACAGAAGTTTTGTAGTATCTGTGATAAAAGGAAGAATAGATGGGCTTAATTGTTGTATTTGTTTGAAAACACTATCAGGGCTTGGAAAGGTGATGTTATAAATACTCTCTAAAGATTTAATGCCCTCATAATAATCTTGAAGTTTTTGGTAGAAAATATCAAGATTATTTAGATCTCCTATTCTAAAACCAGATCTTGAAACTTTGTCACTATAAGCAGGCCCAATACCTTTTTTTGTGGTTCCTATAGCTTCTTTTAAAATATTCTCTTTAGCAGAATCTAAGATTTGATGATAAGGGGTAATAATATGGGCACGA
This sequence comes from Helicobacter sp. 'house sparrow 1', assembly GCF_900199585.1. Lineage (NCBI taxonomy): Bacteria > Pseudomonadati > Campylobacterota > Epsilonproteobacteria > Campylobacterales > Helicobacteraceae > Helicobacter > Helicobacter sp. 'house sparrow 1'. Next base: position 54,387 of record NZ_FZQY01000005.1, read on the forward strand.
TCGCTAATAAAAAATCTACCATCAAGATTTTGATATTGTTGCATTTCTTTTGTAAGAGCTTCAAGAGATACTACAACACCATTTCCAATAATATTTTTGCATTGAGGATAAAGAATACCTGATGGCATTAAATGTAGAGCATATTTTTTATCATCCACCACAATAGTATGTCCAGCATTATGACCACCTTGATATCTTACAACATAGTCATATTCTTTTGCTAATTTATCAACAATTTTTCCCTTACCTTCATCACCCCATTGGATCCCAACAATTAAATCTGCCATATTTATCCTTATTTTTTATATTTTTAATAATGCTATTTTATACTTAATTAAGTCTCTAGATAAAAAGAGAATTAACGCTTTCATTGTAGTGGATTCTGCGAATAACTTCAGCAAATAATGGAGCAACGCTAAGCACAGTAATTTTTGAACAAGAATTTTTAAGGGGAATGGAATTGCTGACTACAACCTCATCTAAAACACTCTCTTGGATTCTTTGGATAGCAGGACCACTTAAAACAGGATGGGTTCCAAGAGCCATTACAGAATTTGCTCCTCTAGATTTTAATACATGGGCAGCCTTGCACATAGTCCCAGCTGTATCAATCATATCATCAACCAAGATAACATCTTTACCCTCAACATCTCCAATAATATTCATCACCTCGCTTTCATTTGCCTTTTCTCGTTTTTTATCTACAATGACTAGATCTAGGTGCAGTTGATCTGCAAAATATCTTGCTCTTGATACGCCTCCAATATCTGGACTTGCAATAATTGGATTGTTAAAGTTTTTTGAGCGAATATAATCTCTAAAAATAATAGAGCCATAAAGATTATCTACTGGGATATCAAAGAAACCTTGAATCTGTCCTGCGTGTAGATCCATAGTAATGATGCGATTAATACCAGCACTCTGCATTAAGTTTGCAACTAACTTTGCTGTAATTGGAACTCTTGGTGCAGCCTTTCTATCTTGTCTTGCATATCCAAAATAAGGAATAACAGCATTAATGGAATTAGCAGAACTTCTTTTAAATGCATCTGTCATGACTAGCAATTCCATTAGATTGTCATTTGTTGGAGCACAGGTTGGTTGAATGATAAAAATATCTTTACCACGCACAGATTCTGAAATTTGAACACTGATTTCTCCATCACTAAAACGACTTATATTTGCCTTTGAGACAACGCCATCAAGATATTTGGCTAGCTCTTTACTAAACTCTGTATGGGCAGTCCCACTGAAAATTTTAAAACCCTTCATAAAACATCCTCATTCTTTCTTGAAATTATAAGTTGTTAAACCTTAAAAGATTATTTGTATCCCAGTGTATTTAACAGCTTGTGTGTATCTAGACTTAAAGTCAGCATTTGTTGGTGATAAAATCCTTCATGATTAAAGTGTAAAATAAAGCTAAACCTCCCGACTAAATAATGATTCTTGTATTCATAATAAAGCTCTGCACGGTCATAGAAACGAGATTGATAAAATGGTAATCCTGCATAGAAATTTTCACCATATTCTCTAAAATATTTAAATTGTCTATCGCCAAAATATAAACTATTGTCGATACCAAAACCCTTGTATTGTAGTTGTGTATCAAGTTGCCATCCAATTTGATTGCTAAAAGGATCTGTTCCAGTAGAGAGCCTTCTTTTTCTCTCCATTGAAGAAAGATTGCTAAAAGAAATTTTTATTTTATCTAGGCTAGGAATAAGCTGGGTGAGGTCTGTGCCAATAAACACCTGATAATAAAAACGATCTAAAAGATAGGTATCAAAATTATTTCCATCAAGATTTAAGAAATTGCTATTTTTAAAGTGATAGAGCAAGAAAGAACCACCAAGAAAGAACTTTTTATCAAAAAAATTCTTTCTTAAATATCCTTGTGTTAGAAACTCATCATCTCTTTTTTGAATATTTCCTCCATACCAGTCAAAAATAAATTCTGCTTGTAAATCAAGATTTTTTGAGTCATATTGAAACATTACACCATTATTTACAGGGTTGTAAAACAAGAAATCCTTTCTAAAAAAAAGATTAGAATATTCGCCTATCCAGTTTTTTTTTGAAAAGATTCCAAAATAGCCCTTAATATCATTGTAAGTAAAATCATAAGAGAGTGTAATTCCCCCCTTCATGGGATAATTCTCACCCATATTGTTGATAAAATATCCACCAAGATTAAGATTTTGATTATAAAAATGCACCCCAATGTGAGGAAATAAACTTCCAGCAAACAAGGTTCTTGTAGGCCAAATTTTTTGAGATTCTTCAAGGTTATCTAGTAAAAAATCAAAGTCAAAACCATAAATGAATTGAATAGGGCGTTGTAGCTTTGCTTGATCTGTTTGGTTGGAAATATTAAAGGAGGGAGGATTTTCCTGAGAAAAAACAAATGTAAAAACAAGAATGCTAAGCAGATAAAATCTGCTTAGAAGAGAGTTATTTTTCATATATTTCAAGTTGAATAGACACTTTTGACTCATTGCTTACAATCATATCACCAATACCTGTTCCAATATCAAAGTCTTTGCGCAGAATTACTCCTTGAATATCTAAAGCCATTACTTCTTTTTTGTTTAAAGGACTAATAGCAGGACCACTCACTTCAACATCAAATACAACAGGTTTTTTGATACCCTTGAAAGTCAAATCTCCATAGATTTTGTTTCCCTCGTGTTTTGTCATCACAAAATAACCCTTGTTAAACTTTTTAGAATCAAAAAAGTCATTTGAAGTTAAATGCTCATCTCTTTTCTTATTTTTGGTGCTAATAGAAGAGATATCAACCTCACCCTCAAATTTATTGATCTTTTTTGTTTGAGGATCAATATCTATATTTCCAGTAAAGGTCCCAAAATCACCACTTACTTTACTTAGCCCCAAGTGTTTAACTTCAAAGCCAACAGATGAGTGCGTGAAATCAATAGTATAGGGCTTTGCAAAACCAACTGAGCCGATAAAAAATAATGCTAATAAAAACTTTTTCATATTTTTCCTTTCTCTTATGTTTTATTAACCAGCAAAGAAGATATTATAAAATCCATGGGTTAATAATTTACAAAGCCTTGATTAATTTTTCCAAGCGTTTTAGGCTTTCTTCTTTACCTAAAATAAAACAGGTTTCCATTACACCAATACCTCCAGGCTTCCCAAGTAGGGCAAGACGGAGATTTGGCATCAGATTTCCAATTTTGATGTTTTTACTTGTTGTGAAATTGTGGATAAGGGTTTGAATATTATCTAATGAGGTAACATCTTCTTTTTCAAAATAAATATAAAAATCTTGCAAGATTTGTTTTGTTTCACTTGTACATTTTGCAAACATCTTGGCATCATAGTCTGTAGGTGCAGTAAGAATGTCATTAATATTATCTCGGAATTCTAGGAGGGTATGGGATCGATTCTTAATTTCATTAAAAAGCACATCTCTAATCTTTGGATTTATATCTTTTATTCCAAAATTTACAAGTTCTTTTTCTAGGGCATCATGAGATAGTTGTCTTATGTAATATTGATTTAACCAAAGAAACTTTTCTTGATTATAACAACTGGGGGAGCTATTTAAATTGTTTGCGCTAAATTTCTCTAGCATATCTTTTAAACTAAAAATCTCTTCATCTTGATAACTCCAGCCCAATCGCACAAGAAAATTTAAAAGAGCTTCTGGTAAGTATCCCATTTTTTTATATTCTATTACGCTTGTTGCACCATGTCTTTTACTAAGTTTGGATCCATCTGATCCTAGAATCATAGGAACATGATAAAACTTTGGAATCTCAAATCCTAGTGCTTGATAAACAACAATTTGCTTAGGAGTATTGCTTAAGTGATCATCTCCTCTAATAACATCTGTAATTCCCATCAAGGCATCATCCACTGCTACAACAAAGTTATAAGTAGGAGTTCCATCACTTCTTGCAATGATAAAGTCATCTACCTCTGTTGCTTGAAAGCTTACTTTTCCTTTGACTCCATCTTCAAAATCAATAGTGCCTTCTAATGGAGCTTTGATTCTTACAACAGGAGAGATTCCACTAGGAGGGGTTCCTTGAAAGTCTCTATAGCGATTATCATATCTTGGGGTTTGTTTTTTACTTTCTTGCTCTTTCCTTAAGGCTTCCAATTCTTCTTTACTCATATAGCAATAATAAGCTTTTTTTTCATCAAGAAGTTTTTGAATATATTGTTGATATAGATCAAACCGTTGTGATTGATAAATAATATCATTATCAAATTTTAATCCTACCCAGTCAAAAGCCTCAATAATTGCCTGTGCTGCTTCTTTTGAATTTCTTGTAAGATCTGTATCTTCAATCCTTAAATAAAAATCTCCTTGATTTGCTTTTGAATGCAAATAATTAAAAAGCGCAGTGCGTAAGCCCCCAATATGCAAATGTCCAGTGGGAGATGGAGCAAAACGAGTAACAATTTTTTTCATTTTTAAACCTTGTCAAATAAAATGGTTGAAAACATGGTTGCTATTTTACTAAAATGATAGGGTTTTTTGAATCAAAAAAGAGAGCAACTTGAGAATGGAAACAGGCGTATTATTGCATGTATTATTTATTGTGGGCATTGTTGTGGAATCTATGACAGGGGCTTTGGCTGCTGGAAAATTTAAAATGGATTTAATGGGGGTGATGTTTGTTGCACTTATTACAGCAATTGGGGGAGGTTCTGTTAGGGATGTGTTATTTAGTCACCAACCCTTAACTTGGATAAAGCACCCAGAATATATATGGATTATTCTTATTGCTGCAATCATTGCAACAAGAATTCCTAGAATTATCACAAGACTTGAGAGGGTTTTTTTGATTCTAGATGCAATAGGATTGGTTGTTTTTAGTGTGATAGGGACAGATATTGTGATGAAGAGTTATGACAATATGACTTTAGCTATCTGTGGAGGGGTAATTACAGGAGTATTTGGAGGAATCTTGCGAGATATTCTTTGTAATCAAATACCACTTATTTTTCACAAAGAAATTTACGCAAGTGTTGCGATTTTTGCTTCTGCTCTTTATTATAGTCTTATTCATTTCTTTGGTATCAATGAGGGGATTGCAAGTCTTATTACAATTGTTTGTGGAGCAACTCTAAGACTTGTTGGTATCTATTATAAGTTGGGACTACCTGTTTTTAGCACAGAAGAAGGGGAATATAAATAAAGTTTTTAGATTTGATTTTTAAATAGAGAAATAAAAATCAAATCTAATTTTAATTTATTCAAAATAGCTCAAAATAGTATAGCCATTATCCTTTAGATATTTGTCTTTTTGCATTAATTTTAGATCGCTTGCAACCATCTCTTTTATAAGCATTGAGAGGTTGTATTCTGGAACCCATCCCAATTTAGTTCTTGCCTTTGTTGCATCACCAATTAAGAGTTCAACTTCAGTAGGTCTAAAATACTTCGGATCAACTGCTACAACCTCTTTCCCTACAGGTAGCTTAAAATCCCCATCGCAATATTTTACAAATCCTTTTTCATCAATTCCACTGCCGGTAAATTCAAGTTCAATACCCAGCTCTTTAAAGGCTAAATAAACAAATTCTCTAACTTCTGTTGTAATACCTGTTGCAATAACAAAGTCATCAGCTTTTTCAGCCTGTAATATCATCCACATCATCCTAACATAGTCTTTAGCATGCCCCCAATCTCTCTTTGCAGAAAGATTTCCTAAATAAAGTTTATCTTGCAAACCTAGAGCTATTTTTGCAGCGGCTCTTGTGATTTTTCTTGTGACAAATGTTTCGCCACGGATGGGACTTTCATGATTAAATAAAATACCATTGCTTGCAAAAATATTATAAGCCTCACGATAGTTTATTGTGATCCAGTAGGCATACAGTTTGGCGCAGGCATAAGGAGATCTGGGGTAAAAAGGTGTTTTTTCATTTTGGGGAGTTTCTTGCACAAGTCCATAAAGTTCACTTGTTGAAGCTTGGTAGATTCTAGTTTTTTGAGTAAGATCTAAAAGTCGTACAGCTTCAAGAATTCTAAGTGTTCCTATACCATCTGCATTTGCAGTGTATTCTGGTGTTTCAAAGGATACTGCCACATGACTCATTGCAGCAAGATTATAAATTTCATCAGGTCTAGTTTCTTGTATGATGCGCGTAAGATTCATAGAATCTGTCATATCTCCATAGTGAAGAAAAAAATTTCTATTATTAAGATGAGGATCTTGATAGAGATGGTCAATCCTATCTGTATTAAATAATGAAGCGCGTCTTTTTATACCATGAACTTTGTATCCTTTTTTTAGTAAAAATTCTGCAAGATAAGCTCCATCTTGCCCTGTAATACCTGTAATCAGCGCGGTTTTCATGTCACTCCTTTTTTTATGGTTTTTTGAGAGATTAAAATTCTCTATAAAGTCTTAAAAAAACAGGATGCCTAGGGATGTTGTTTTTGGTTGTTTTATAAAACTTGTAGGTAATTATACTACCTATTTTTGGAGGATTTTTTCTAAAATCATCACTAAACCCACTCCCAATCCTAAAGGTTTTATCCCCATCTTTGCAGGTTAGCGAACCCACAACATTTGCATATTTTCCTTTACCTTTTTGGTATTCAATGATCTTGCATTCAGAATCAAAGAAAAACTTATATTTAAGGGAGCTTGGATTTCTTCCTGTAACATAAGGCTCTCCTTTTCTCCTCAATATAATACCTTCCCCATCTTTTAGCCTCACTTGCTCAATAAAATTTAATAACTCTGTCTTATCGTGGAATTGATATTGGGGGATAATTTTTATAAATTTTGGTTGATGAGATTTTAAGAAATCTTGTAAATGTTTGATTCTTTCCAAAAGGTCTCCCTTTTTATTTGGAACTTCAAAGACATAAAAAGAAAGATTTTCCCACAAAATCTTATTTTGTTGGTTTTTAACAATGGACACTATAGTTTCAAAATCACCTTGTTTTGTAAAAAGTTCCCCATCTATTGCAAATGGTGGAAAATCTTTGATAAACCATTTTGGAGGATTAAGGTTTTTTCCACTTCTTGAGAGGAGAGTTTTTCCATCCCAATATGCCCTAATCCCATCTAGCTTTTCACTAACAAAGTAGTCTTTTATCTCTATAGTATCAATATTTTGAAGTACCACAGGGTGAATAAGATCTAGTGCGTAGGCTTTGCAAATACAAATAAGAAATAATAGGATTCCTAGCATCTCTTAAAATCATCCTCAATACGGATGATGTCATCTTCCCCAAGATATTCTCCCATTTGCACTTCAATAATAACAAGATCAATTCTCCCCTCATTGGCAAGCCGGTGGGATTTTCCCATAGGGATGTAGGTGGATTGATTTGTATGGAGTTCAAACACTTTGTCTTCTAGAGTTATTAATGCTGTTCCACTTACTACAATCCAATGTTCATTGCGGTGAAGATGCTTTTGTAAGCTTAGGCGTGAATTTGGTTTCACAATGATCTTTTTAATCTTATAAAAATTACTCTCAAGAAGGACGCTATAAGTTCCCCAAGGTCGATGGGTTGTATTGTGTTGTTTGGCAAGATGTGGAAATTTTTGCTTAATAAGAGGTAGTAAATCCTTTACTTTTTGACTTTCTCCTTTTTTGATGAGTAGAAGTGAATCTGATGTGTCAATAGCAATGAGATCTTTAATGCCAATTGTTGCAACAAGCTTATCTGAAAAAATAAAATTATTACTGCTTTCTTCTTGAATGATTTTTGTTGGGTTGATGAAGCTAGTTTGATCAAATTCTTTACTTAGAGAATCAAAACTTCCAATGTCATTCCAAAGCAGGTTGGATTCTATGCAAAATACTTTTTTACTTTTTTCCATTAAGGCATAATCGATGCTAATAGATGGAATACTTTCATCTTTTGGTAGCCTAATATATTGATTTTCTCGTGCAGATTTTATAAAGACTTCTTTGCATGTTTGAAGGAGTAAAGGAGCGTGTATTGCCATCTCTTTTAAGAAAAAATCAACATTAAAACAAAACATTCCACTATTATAGAAATATCCACCTTGTTGGATAAACTCTTCACATTTTTGCAAGGATGGTTTTTCAATAAAATTTTTAACATCTCCATTTATGGAGTGAATATAGCCATAGCCTGTGATGGGCTCTGTTGGTTTTATTCCAAAAGTAACCAATAAATTCTTTTTTGCCATATCTATTGCTTTTAAAATTTCTTGTTTATAAACTTCTAGATTTGATATGAGATGATCACTTGGTAACACAATCAAAATGTCTTCAGGATTTGAATTGAGTGCGCTAAAAGTGATTGCAGGAGCTGTATTTTTTGGAGCAGATTCTAAAATAAAACTTGAGATTTCTTGTTGTATTTCTTTTGCCTGATCTTGCAATAAGAAAAAATATTGCTCATTTGAGACAATTTCAAAGGATGCTTGAAACTCTTTTGCTAAAAAAGAATTTCTTAAAAGTGTTTTTTGAAGAAGAGACTGATTGTCTAAAATTTTACTAAACTGTTTTGGAAAGCTTTCTCTAGAAAGTGGCCAAAGTCTTGTTCCATTGCCACCACATAAAACTACAATCTTTATCATTTTTTGATCCTTAATAAGGTTTCAAAAGATACTATGATCTTAAGAATTTAAAATTTAATATGAGTTTGATAGCTCAATTTTTGCTTATCAAAATTACTATGCATAGAATAATACAGGATTTATCTTAAGATGATTGAGTTTCTAGTCAAACTTAATCTAAAATAATTGAAGAATTATTTTCTTTATGGGATACCCTATAATGGGTTGTTTAGTTAATGTGTTTTAAATTCTTTGAGTAAAACTCATACAAAAAACTCAAAGAGTTAAGTTTATTTGTCTTGACAAAAAATTTTTTTTGTTATAAAATTCCGCCCTCACAGTTTTATAAGCAGTGATTTTAATTTGATTGATAAAGTATTTGTGCTGGTTTAGCTCAGTTGGTAGAGCAGCTGCCTTGTAAGCAGCAGGTCGGGGGTTCAAGTCCCTTAACCAGCTCCATCAAACCCTTTACAGACTTATCTGTATTCAGTGTTTGACCAGTTACCTTATGTTTAATATTTTGGAATGATATTAAAATATTTGTGTTGGTGAGATACTCAAGTGGCCAACGAGGGCAGACTGTAAATCTGCTGACTTTGTCTTCCGTGGTTCGAATCCACGTCTCACCACCATACTAATAAGGTCGTTTAAGTGATGCGGGAATAGCTCAGTTGGCTAGAGCATCAGCCTTCCAAGCTGAGGGTCGCGGGTTCGAGCCCCGTTTCCCGCTCCATTGGATACTGGGAGCTGAAGATTCGTCTTTAAACATTTTATTAGTAGCTCCAAAAGTTTTATGAATTAATTTTTTAATCACTTAATTATATAGCTTTAGTTTTTTGTTGCCCATATAGCTCAGTGGCAGAGCACTTCCTTGGTAAGGAAGAGGTCGGCGGTTCAATCCCGCTTGTGGGCTCCAGTTTTGGTTTTTGTTGTTTTATTTGGAGTTTAGAAACCTTCATTTTAACAATTTTTGTGTAAAATAAGGGCTTTAACCCAGAAATCTATCAAAGTTATAGGAGAAAAAGATGGCTAAAGAAAAATTTGTCAAAACAAAACCACATGTTAATATTGGTACAATTGGGCACGTTGACCACGGTAAAACAACGTTGAGTGCTGCTATTTCTGCTGTTTTATCTCTCAAGGGTCTTGCTGAGATGAGAGATTATGACAATATTGATAACGCACCTGAAGAAAAAGAAAGAGGTATCACAATTGCTACTTCTCATATTGAATATGAAACAGAAAATAGACACTATGCGCATGTTGATTGTCCTGGACACGCAGACTATGTAAAAAATATGATCACTGGTGCTGCACAAATGGATGGTGCGATTCTTGTTGTTTCTGCAGCTGATGGTCCAATGCCTCAAACAAGAGAGCATATTCTTCTTTCAAGACAAGTAGGTGTTCCTTACATTGTTGTATTCTTGAACAAGCAAGATATGGTTGATGATCAAGAATTATTAGATCTTGTAGAAATGGAAGTAAGAGAGTTATTAAGTGCTTATGAATTCCCAGGCGATGATACACCAATTGTTGCTGGTTCTGCTTTAAAAGCTTTAGAAGAGGCTAAGTCTGGTAATATTGGAGAGTGGGCTGAGAAAGTATTAAAGCTTATGGCTGAGGTTGATGCTTATATTCCTACACCAGAAAGAGATACAGATAAGACTTTCTTGATGCCTGTTGAAGATGTTTTCTCAATTGCAGGTCGTGGAACTGTTGTAACTGGAAGAATTGATAGAGGTGTGGTAAAAGTAGGTGATGAGGTTGAGATCGTTGGTATTAGAGACACTCAAAAAACTACAGTTACTGGTGTTGAAATGTTTAGAAAAGAACTAGATAAGGGTGAAGCTGGCGATAATGTTGGTATTCTTCTAAGAGGAACAAAAAAAGAAGAAGTTATCAGAGGTATGGTTCTTTGTAAGCCAGGTTCTATTACTCCACACAAAAAATTTGAGGGAGAAATATATGTTCTTTCTAAAGAAGAAGGTGGTAGACATACTCCATTTTTTGATGGATATAGACCACAATTCTATGTTAGAACAACTGATGTGACTGGTTCAATTAAGTTGCCAGATGGTGTAGAGATGGTTATGCCTGGTGATAATATTAAGATTAATGTTGAGTTAATTACTCCAATCGCTCTTGAGCTTGGAACAAAGTTTGCAATCAGAGAAGGTGGTAGAACTGTTGGTGCAGGCGTTGTTACAAAAATTATTGAATAGTAATTTGGGAACTAGATAATGAAAGTTAAAATAGGGTTAAAGTGTTCAGAGTGTGGTGATATCAACTACAGTACTACAAAGAATGCTAAGACAAATACAGAAAAACTGGAGCTTAGAAAGTTTTGTCCAAGACTTAATAAACATACCTTACATAAAGAGGTTAAGTTAAAAAGCTAGATTCTTCTAGCTTTTTAGCAGTTAGGTCAGTAGCTCCAATGGTAGAGCGTCGGTCTCCAAAACCGAGTGTTGGGGGTTCGAGTCCCTCCTGGCCTGCCATTTATGATTGAATGGAAGTAAAGATGAAAAAGATATTAAGTTATTATAGATTAGCTAAAGAAGAGCTTGATAAGGTAATATTTCCGACAAGAGAGCAAAGAAGAAATTCTTTTATTGCTGTTTTAATTGTTGTGAGTGCTGTTACTCTTTTTTTGGCATTAGTGGATTTAGTTTTATCTGCTTCTGTATCTAGTATTCTGTAAGTTATAGGAGAGATTATGGCATTAGATTGGTATGCAATACAAACTTATTCTGGTAGCGAACAATCTGTTGAGAAAGCAGTTAGAAATCTTTTAGATAGTGCTAAGATTGATTGTCGCATTATTGTACCCACAGAAGATGTTTTTGAATATAAAAATGGTAAGAAGATTACTAAACAAAGGAGTATATATCCAGGATATGTATTCATCCAAGTAGATTTAACTACTTCTATTTGGCATATGATACAAAGATTACCAAAAGTTTCTAAGTTTATTGGTGAGGATAAGAAACCTACGCCTTTAAGCCAAGAGGATGTCACATCTATTCTAGAGAAGATTGAAAAAAGATCAGAGCCTAAACCAAAGATATTTTTTGGAAAGGGTGAGGTTGTTAGAATTATTAATGGACCTTTTGTCAATTTTACGGCTGTAGTTGAAGAGTATGATGTTGAACACGAAAAGTTGAAGCTCAATGTTTCAATTTTTGGTAGAAATACTCCTATAGAAATACTGTATTCACAAGTAGAAAAAATAGTATAAAGTAAGAAGGATTAAATATGGCAAAAAAAATTGTTGGTGAATTAAAGCTTCAGATTCCTGCTGGTAAGGCAAATCCATCTCCTCCTGTTGGACCTGCTTTAGGTCAAAGAGGTGTGAATATTATGGAATTTTGTAAAGCTTTTAACGAAAAAACAAAGGATATGGGAGATTTTAATATTCCTGTTATTATCACAGTTTATCAGGATAAGAGTTTTAGTTTTGTTACAAAAAAGCCTCCTGTGACTGATTTGATTAAAAAAGCAGCAAATATATCAAAGGGTTCAGATAATCCTTTAAAAAATAAGATTGGTAAATTGACTCAAAAGCAACTTGAGGAGATTGCAAATACAAAGATGGAGGATCTAAATGCCAATAGCATCGAGGCTGCAAAGAAGATTGTTGCTGGAAGTGCTAGAAGTATGGGTATTGAAATAGTGGATTAATAGATTTTAATTACAAAGATTTATAAAGAAAGAATGGAGATTTAAGGTATGGGAAAAAAGGTAGCCAAAAGATTACAAAACTTGTTATCAAAGTTTGATAACACACAACTTTTTAACTTAGAAGATGGCGTAAAAACTGTAAAGAGTTTGGCATCTGCTAAGTTTGATGAAACTGTTGAGATTTCTTTGAAGCTTGGCGTTGACCCACGACATGCCGATCAAATGATAAGAGGAGCAGTGGTATTGCCTAATGGAACTGGAAAGAAGGTTCGTGTAGCAGTTTTTGCAAAAGGTCTCAAGGCTGATGAAGCTAAGAATGCTGGTGCAGATGTTGTTGGAGATGATGATCTTGTTGAAGAAATTAAAAATGGTAATTTGAATTTTGATATGGTAATTGCAACTCCAGATATGATGGCTTTGGTTGGTAAAGTGGGAAGAATTTTAGGACCAAAGGGCTTAATGCCAAATCCAAAGACAGGCACCGTTACGATGGAGGTTGGTAAAGCAGTTGAGAATGCAAAGGGTGGGCAAGTTAATTTCCGCGTTGATAAGAAAGGTAACATACATGCTCCACTTGGTAAGGTAAGTTTTGATGAGAATAAAATTAAAGAAAATTTAGTAGAGTTCTTAAAAACTATCAACAGATTAAAACCTGCTTCAGCAAAGGGAAGATATATTAAAGGTGCTGCATTGTCTTTGACTATGTCCCCTTCTGTGAAGCTTGAGACACAAGAATTATTAGATATTAAGTAAAATTGTATTTTATCTTTAGGCTGAAGACTATGAGAGCCTTGTGCTTAATAGGATGAAATCCATCTCATATAGGTTTAAGTCTAGAAAGGAGGAAGAATGACTAAACAAGAAAAACAGGCATTGGTTCAAAGTTTAACTTTAGAGTTTAAAGCTTCTAATTCCTTGATAGTATGTGATTATAAAGGTCTAGATGTTAAGAAACTAGAGAGTTTAAGAGATTCTGCTAGAAAACTTAATGCTAGAGTTCAAGTTATCAAGAATACACTTGCAAGCATCGCGTTAAAAGAAGCTGGATATCCTGATCTTAATTTGAAAGATACTAATATCTTTATTTGGAATGATGAGCAAATTTCTCTTTCAAAGCTTGTGATGAAGTTTGCTGATGAAAATAAAGAACTATTTAGTGTTAAAATAGGATGTTTTGATGGTGAAATAGTAGATACGCAACATATAACTGCAATTTCTAAATTGCCAAGCCGTGATGAGCTTATTGGAATGTTGCTTTCTGTTTGGACTGCACCAGCAAGATATTTTGTTACAGGTTTAGATAATTTGAAAAAGCAAAAAGAACAAGATTAAACATTAAGAAAGAATAGGAGTTTATAATGGCTATAACAAAAGAAGAAATTTTAGATTATATTGGTAATTTATCAGTTTTAGAGCTTTCAGAGCTAGTAAAAGCTTTTGAAGAGAAGTTTGGTGTTTCTGCTGCTCCTACAGTTGTTGCAGGTGCAGTAGGTGCAGGTGCAGCTGCAGGTGGTGCAGAAGAGAAGACAGAATTTAATGTTGTTCTTACTGATGCTGGTGCTAACAAGATTAATGTTATTAAGGTAGTTAGAGAGATTACTGGTTTAGGATTAAAAGAAGCTAAGGAAGCAACCGAAGCAACACCAAGTACATTGAAAGAAGGTGTTAGCAAGGAAGATGCTGAAAACTTCAAGAAAAAGCTAGAAGAAGCAGGTGCAAAAGTAGAAATTAAGTAATTTTAATTACCACTACTTTTTGTAAAACAATACACCCAAGGTTCTCTTATGAGACTTTGGGTTTTTTTGCGTTAAACATTTTAAGTAAGTTTAATTTTATAATTTTATTTAGAGTGTTTGCTCTTTTAAATCAATATAATGAAGGTTAAATATGCTAGCAGAAATTAATACAAAAAATAGACTTCGCGTTGATTTTACTCAGTCACCCCAAAACTTAGAAATCCCCAATTTGCTTTTACTACAAAGAGATAGTTATGATTCTTTTTTGATGTCAAAGGATGGTAAAGAAAGCGGTATTGAAAAAGTTTTTCGCTCTGTTTTTCCTATTCAAGATGCACAGAATCGCTTGATCTTAGAATATGATGGTTGTGAGTTTGGAAAGCCAAAATATACAGTTAGAGAGGCAATGGAAAGAGGAATAACCTATTCTATACCTTTAAAGATTAAAATCAGGCTGATTCTACTTGATAAGGATGAAAAGACAGAAAAGACAAGCATTAAAGATATAAAAGAACAAAGTATTTTTATTAGAGAAATTCCTTTAATGACAGATCGTATTTCGTTTATTATTAATGGAGTAGAGAGGGTCGTAGTAAATCAGCTTCATAGAAGTCCTGGAGTTATTTTTAAAGAAGAAGAATCTGCTACTGCTTCAAATAAGCTTGTTTATACAGGACAAATTATTCCTGATAGAGGTTCTTGGCTTTATTTTGAATATGATGCAAAAGATACTTTGTTTGTGCGTATTAATAAGCGCAGAAAAGTTCCTATTACAATTTTATTGCGTGCTATGGGGTATAGTAAGCAAGAAATTTTAAAAATCTTTTATCCACTTTTGAAGGTAAAGATTGAAAAAAACAAACATTTTATTGAGTTTGACCCAGCTAGCTATGAGGGAAGAGTGGAGTATGATATTAAAAATCCTCAAGGAGAAGTGGTTGTTGAGGCTGGAAAACGTTTAACTAAAAAGAGAGCTCAGGATCTTTTTGACCAAGGGTTAAAATGGATTGAATATCCTGCATTGCTCGATAGATATTTAGCAGAGCCTATAGTAGATACTAAGACAGGTGAAGTAGTTTTTGATACGCTAACACAGCTTGATGAAACAAAAATCAAGAAGCTTTCAGATTTAAAGATTAAAGAATTTTTTGTTGCAAATGATCTGGCTTTAGGGCACGATGATGGTATTTTAAAGTCTTTTATTGCTGATGCAGATCCTTTAAAGATTCTAAAGCAAACAGAAAAAATAGAGGATGAGAATGATTTAGCAGCAATTAGAATCTATAAGGTAATGAGACCAGGAGAACCTGTAACAAAAGATGTTGCAAAGCAATTTGTTAAGCAATTGTTCTTTGATCCAGAGCGCTATGATCTTACTCGTGTGGGTCGTATGAAAATGAATCATAAATTGGGGTTAAACATCCCTGATTATGTTACAGTTTTAACCCACGAAGATATTATTGAAAGTGTTAAATATCTTATTAGAGTGAAAAATGGACAGGGTAGAATTGATGATAGGGATCACTTAGGAAATAGAAGGATTAGAGCAATTGGAGAGCTTTTGGCTAATGAATTGCATACAGGTCTTGTAAAAATGCAAAAGGCAATCAAGGATAAGCTTACTACTTCAAATTTAAGTATTGATTCTTTGATGCCATTGGATTTAATCAACTCAAAAATGATAACTTCAACAATTCTTGAGTTTTTTACAGGTGGTCAGCTTTCTCAATTTATGGATCAAACAAACCCGCTTTCTGAAGTTACACATAAAAGAAGACTATCTGCTCTTGGAGAGGGTGGATTGGTTAAGGAGCGTGTAGGATTTGAAGCAAGGGATGTGCATCCAACACATTATGGAAGAATTTGTCCGATTGAAACTCCAGAAGGGCAAAATATTGGTTTGATTAATACACTTTCTACTTTTACGCGCGTAAATGATTTAGGTTTTATTGAAGCTCCTTATAAGAAAGTGGTAAATGGGAAGGTTACAGATGAAATTGTATATTTAACCGCAACACAAGAAGATGGTCATATTATTGCTCCTGCTAGCACAAAACTTGATTTAGAGGGAAATATTGTTGAAGACCTTATTGATACAAGAGTGGGTGGTGAAATTACATTAAGTGAAAAGAGTAAGGTGACCTTAATTGACCTAAGTCCAAGAATGTTAGTGGGTATTGCTGCTTCTTTAATTCCATTTTTGGAGCATGATGATGCTAACCGTGCCTTGATGGGATCAAATATGCAAAGACAAGCTGTTCCTCTTCTTATTCCTGATGCGCCAATTGTTGGGACAGGGATTGAAAAGGTGATTGCTAGGGATGCTTGGGAAGCAATTAAGGCGACAAGACCGGGTATCGTAGAAAAGGTTGATGCAAAAAATATTTATATTTTGGGTGAAGATGAAAATGGTGCTTATATTGACAACTACCCACTTCAAAAGAATCTTAGAACAAACCAAAATACAAGCTTTACACAAAGACCTATTGTAAAAGTTGGTGAGAGGGTTGAGGCTAATCAAATTATTGCAGATGGTCCTAGTATGGATAGTGGAGAATTGGCATTAGGTAAAAATGTTAGAGTGGCCTTTATGCCTTGGAATGGATATAACTTTGAAGATGCAATTGTTGTAAGTGAGCGTTTAATTAAGGAAGATTATTTTACTTCTGTGCATATTTATGAAAAAGAGGTAGAAGCAAGAGAATTAAAGCATGGTATTGAGGAAATTACTCGTGATATACCTAATGTAAGAGAAGATGATATTGCCCATCTTGATGAAAGCGGTATTGTTAAAATCGGAACTTATGTTAATGCAGGAATGATACTTGTAGGTAAGGTAAGTCCAAAAGGTGAAGTAAAATCAACTCCTGAAGAAAGATTATTGAGAGCTATTTTTGGTGAAAAAGCTGGTCATGTAGTAAATAAATCGCTCTACTGCCCACCTTCTTTGGAAGGAACTGTTGTTGATGTAAAAATATTGACAAAAAAAGGCTATGAAAAAGATGAGAGAGCTTTGCGTGCATATGAACAAGAAAAGTCTATCCTAGATATCGAGCATCATGATCGTCTCACTATGCTTGATAAAGAAGAGAGATTAAGAATTAATATTATGCTTGCAAAAGAAGCTTTAGGATCTGATGCAACAATTGAACAAAAGCAGTATAAAAAGGGAGATATCATCCCACAAGAAGAGATTGCAAGTATTAATAGATTTGCACTTAATACACTTATTAAAAGTTATTCAAAGCAAGTGCAACAAAAATATAATCAGATTAAGGCCAATTTCTTAGAGCAAAAGAAAACTTTAGGTGAAGAGCATCTTGAAAAGCTTTCTATCTTAGAAAAAGATGATATCTTGCCAAGTGGGGTTGTGAAGCGTATAAAAATTTATGTTGCCACAAAGCGTAAGCTAAAGGTTGGTGATAAGATGGCAGGAAGACACGGAAATAAGGGTATTGTATCTAATATTGTTCCAGCAGTAGATATGCCATATACCGCAGATGGAGAACCTGTAGATATTGTTCTTAACCCTCTTGGTGTTCCTAGTCGTATGAATATTGGACAGATTTTAGAGGTGCATTTAGGGCTTGTTGGTAAAAGATTTGGTGAGCAAATTGCACACATTTTAGAATCTAATACAAAAACCTTTGCAAAAGATTTGAGAGCAAAAATGCTTGAGATTTCTGATATCGTTAATCAAAATAATACAGCAATACAAGATTTTATTAAAAAAATGAGTGATCAAGAATTGCTAGATTATGCAAGAGATTGGAGCAAAGGCGTTAAATTTGCTATTCCTGTATTTGAGGGAATTGATCAAGAAAAATTTGACAAGCTCTTTGAAATGGCAAAGATTGC
The DNA here is from genome assembly GCF_900199585.1 of Helicobacter sp. 'house sparrow 1'. NCBI lineage: Bacteria > Pseudomonadati > Campylobacterota > Epsilonproteobacteria > Campylobacterales > Helicobacteraceae > Helicobacter > Helicobacter sp. 'house sparrow 1'. The sequence continues at coordinate 72,205 of NZ_FZQY01000005.1, forward strand.
GATGGATGGTAAGACTGATCTTTATGATGGTAAGACAGGTGAGAAGATTAGAGAAAGAGTAAATGTTGGTTATATGTATATGCTCAAACTCCACCATCTTGTAGATGAAAAAGTTCATGCAAGAAGCACAGGACCTTATAGTCTGGTAACACAACAACCAGTTGGAGGTAAGGCCTTATTTGGTGGTCAAAGATTTGGTGAGATGGAAGTATGGGCATTAGAAGCATATGGTGCTGCACATACTCTAAAAGAGATGCTTACTGTTAAGTCTGATGATGTAAAAGGTAGAGAAAGTGCTTATAAAGCAATTACAAGGGGTGAAGCAGTAGGAGAATCTGAAATTCCAGAAACATTCTATGTTTTAACAAAAGAATTGCAATCCTTAGGGCTTGATGTAAATATTTTTGGTGAAGAGGTTGATGAGGATGGACAGCCTAAGCCAATTGTTGTAGAAGAAGATAAAAGACCAAAAGATTTCAATACCCTTCAACTTGTTTTAGCAAGTCCTGAGAGAATTAGATCTTGGAGTAGAGGAGAGGTTAAAAAGCCTGAAACTATCAACTATAGAACACTAAAACCAGAAAGAGATGGATTATTCTGTACCAAAATTTTTGGACCTGTAAGAGACTATGAGTGTCTTTGTGGAAAATATAAGAAGCCACGCTATAAAGGTATTGTGTGTGAGAAATGTGGGGTTGAAGTTACAAGTGCTAAAGTAAGAAGATCAAGAATGGGGCATATTGAATTAGTAGCTCCTGTTGCGCATATTTGGTATGTAAGCTCATTGCCAAGCAGAATTGGAACTTTGCTTGGTGTGAAGATGAAAGATCTAGAGAGAGTACTTTATTATGAAGCATATATCGTAAAAGATCCAGGTGAGGCATATTATGACAATGAATCTACAAAGCCTGTGATGAAATATGATGTATTGAATGAAGAACAATACCAAGAGGTAAGCAAGCGCTTTGAAGACAAAGGATTTGTTGCACAAATGGGTGGGGAAGTTGTAAAAGAACTTCTTGAAGAACTTGATTTAGTGGCGCTTCTTAAATCTTTAAAAGAAGAAGTAAAAAATACCAATGCAGAATCTAAGAAAAAGACAATTATTAAGCGCTTAAAAGTTGTTGAGAGTTTTGTAAATTCTGGTAATAGGCCAGAATGGATGATGCTTACAGTATTGCCAGTGTTGCCACCAGATTTAAGACCACTTGTAGCCTTAGATGGTGGAAAGTTTGCTGTAAGTGATGTAAATGATCTATATAGACGCGTTATTAACAGAAATCAAAGATTAAAGAGACTTTTAGAGCTTGATGCGCCAGAGATCATTGTTAGAAATGAAAAAAGAATGTTGCAAGAAGCTGTAGATGCATTATTTGATAATGGTAGAAATGCAAATGCTGTTAAGGGTGCAAATAAAAGACCTCTTAAATCTTTATCAGAGATCATTAAAGGTAAGCAAGGAAGATTTAGACAAAATCTATTGGGTAAAAGGGTAGATTTCTCTGGAAGAAGCGTAATTGTTGTTGGACCTAACCTAAAAATGGATCAATGTGGCTTGCCAAAAAATATGGCTCTAGAATTATTTAAACCTCATTTGCTAGCTAAGCTTGAAGAAAAAGGCTATGCTACTACAATGAAGCAAGCTAGAAAAATGATTGAACAAAAAACAAATGAAGTTTGGGAGTGCTTGCAAGAAATTGTTGAGGGATACCCTATCTTATTAAACAGGGCGCCAACATTGCATAAGCAATCAATCCAAGCATTCCATCCAAAGCTTATAGATGGTAAAGCCATTCAGTTGCATCCTCTTGTGTGTTCTGCATTTAATGCAGACTTTGATGGGGATCAAATGGCAGTGCATGTTCCACTCTCTCAAGAGGCAATTGCAGAATGTAAGATTTTGATGTTAAGTTCTATGAATATTCTTTTGCCTGCTAGTGGTAAGGCAGTAGCAGTGCCTAGTCAAGATATGGTATTGGGACTTTATTATCTTTCTTTGGAAAAAAATCATGTTGCAGGAGAGCATAAGCTATTTGGAAATATCGATGAGATTATGATTGCATTGGATTCTGGAGATTTGGATGTAAATGCAAAAATTAAAACAGTGATTGATAGAAAGATCGTGTCTACGACTGTTGGAAGAATGATTCTAAAATCCATACTTCCAGATTTTGTTCCTGCTTCATTGTGGAATAAAACATTGAAGAAAAAAGACATTGGAATTTTAATTGACTATGTATATAAGAATGGAGGTATTGGAATTACTGCAACTTTCCTAGATAACCTCAAGAATTTGGGCTTTAGGTATGCAACAAAAGCGGGTATTTCTATCTCTGCAGCAGATATTATTGTTCCTGATAGCAAACAAGAAACAATTGACTTGGCAAAATCAGAAGTGAAAAAGATACAGATGCAGTATGATCAGGGCTTATTAACTGAACAGGAGCGATATAACAAAATTATCGATATCTGGACAGAAACAAATAATAAGATGTCAAAGAAAATGATGGAGCTTGTAGAAGCAGATAAAGGAGGCTTTAACTCTATTTATATGATGGCTGATTCTGGTGCTAGAGGTAGTGCAGCACAAATTAGACAATTATCTGCGATGCGTGGTTTGATGGCAAAGCCTGATGGAACAATTATTGAAACTCCAATTATTTCAAACTTCAAAGAAGGATTGAATGTTCTTGAATACTTTACATCAACACACGGTGCAAGAAAGGGTCTGGCTGATACCGCTCTTAAAACTGCGAATGCGGGTTATTTGACAAGAAAACTCATTGATGTATCGCAAAATGTTAAGATTGTTACAAATGATTGTGGGACACACGAGGGAGTTGAAATTACAGATATTTCTGTCGGAAGTGAGTTAATTGAATCTCTTGAAGAAAGAATTTTTGGTCGTGTTTTGGCAGAAGATATTATCGATCCAATTACAAATGAAGTGCTTTATAGCGAAGGTGCACTGATTGATGAAAATATGGCAAGACATATTGTTGAAGTAGGGATCAAATCAGTAGTTATTCGAACCCCAGTTACTTGTAAGGCTGAAAAGGGTGTTTGTGCAAAATGTTATGGATTAAATCTTGGTGAAAACAAGATGAGTAAGCCAGGAGAGGCTGTTGGTGTTATTGCAGCTCAATCAATTGGTGAGCCTGGAACACAGCTTACACTTAGAACTTTCCACGTTGGAGGAACTGCTTCAAGAAGTCAGGAGGAAAGAGAGGTTGTTGCTGAGAAAGAAGGATTTATCAGATATTACAATATAAAGACCTATAAAAACCAAGAAGGTAAAAACATTATTGCAAACAGAAGAAATGCAGCCATTCTTGTTGTAGAACCTAAGATAAAGGCGCCTTTTGATGGTAAGTTGATAGTTGAAACAGTTCATGATGAGATTATCATTCATATCCAAGGTAAGCAAGAGGAAGTTAAATATCATTTAAGAAAAGGTGATGTGGCTAAGCCAAATGAACTTGCTGGTGTGGGTGGAAAGATAGAAGGAAAGCTTTATATTGCTTATCAGACTGATTATGAAGTTAAAGCAGGGGATAGTATTGTAGATATTATTAAGGATGGATGGAATATTCCAAATCGTATCCCTTATGCAAGTGAGCTATTAGTAGAGGATGATACTCCAATTGCACAAGATATTTTTGCAAAAGAAAATGGAGTAGTAAAATACTATAATCTTGTAGCAGATCATTTAGAGCGTGCTAAAGACATTAAGGTAGGACAGGAAGTCACAGAAAAAGGTTTATTTGCTGTGATTGCAGATGAAAATGATAGAGAGGCAATTAGGCATTATATTGCAAGAGGATCTAAGATCTTAGTAAGCGATAATCAAGAGGTAGATTCTAAGACCTTAATTGCTGAGGCAGTTTCTAAACAAAAAACATTGGTTGCAACTTGGGATCCTTATAATACTTTGGTGATTGCAGATAGCGCAGGAACCGTAAGATTTGAGGATATTATCCCAGGTGTGAGTGTTGCAGAAAAGCAAGATGAGAATACAGGTATTACAAATCTAGTTGTAAATGAGTATCTCCCTGCAGGATGTAAGCCAACAATTATTATTGATATCAATAAAAAAGAAAGCATTCGCTATCCTTTAGATCCAAAAACTGCTATTTCGGTATTAGAGGGAGCTAAGGTTAGTGTAGCTGAAGTTTTAGCAAGGACGCCAAAGGCCACTGTTAAATCTAGAGATATTACAGGGGGTCTTCCAAGAGTATCTGAGCTCTTTGAGGCAAGAAAACCAAAAGATTCAGCAATCTTGTCAGAGATTGATGGAATTGTAAGTTTTGGTAAGAGTGTAAGAAATAAAGAAAAGATTATTGTCACTTCAAAGGATGGCACAAGTGTAGAATATCTTGTAGATAAAAGTCGTCAAATACTTGTGCATCCAGAAGAATTTGTTCACGCAGGTGAGGCAATGACTGATGGAGTGATATCAAGTCATGATGTTTTAAGAATCAGTGGAGAGAAAGAGCTTCATAAATATATTATAAGTGAAGTACAACAAGTTTATAGAAGACAAGGTGTAAGTATCGCAGATAAGCATATTGAAATTATTGTATCTCAAATGTTAAGACAGGTTCGTATTATTGATAGTGGGGATACTAAGTTTATCGATGGTGATTTAATCAGCAAGCGTTACTTTAGAGAAGAAAATGAAAGAATCTTAAGTCTTGGAGGAGAACCTGCGGTGGCAGAACCTGTATTGCTTGGTATTACAAGAGCTGCAGTTGGAAGTGATAGTATTATCTCTGCTGCATCATTCCAAGAGACTACAAAGGTTCTAACAGAAGCAAGTGTTGCTGGTAAAAAAGACTTCCTAGAAGATCTTAAGGAAAATGTGGTGTTAGGTAGAATGATACCTGTTGGAACAGGTTTATATAAAAACAAGAGAATTTCTTTAAAGCTAGAAACACAAGAATAATTGTGTTTCTAAGCATAATAAAAGATTTTTTTTTGTAGAATCAAGCATTTTTTAGAAACAAAAACATAAGAAAGGAAAGAATTCGTGCCAACTATAAATCAGTTAATTCGTAAGGAAAGAAAAAAGGTTATTAAAAAAACTAAATCCCCAGCTCTCGTTGAATGTCCTCAAAGAAGGGGAGTTTGCACTCGTGTTTATACAACAACTCCAAAGAAGCCAAACTCAGCTTTAAGAAAAGTTGCAAAAGTAAAACTTACGAGTAAGATTGAGGTGATTAGTTATATCCCAGGTGAGGGACATAATTTGCAAGAGCACTCTATTGTTTTAGTTAGAGGCGGAAGGGTAAAAGACTTACCAGGTGTTAAGTATCATATTATTAGAGGGGCATTGGATACTTCAGGGGTAGCAAAGAGAACGGTTTCTAGAAGTAAGTATGGAACTAAAAGAGCAAAACAAGGTGATAAAAAGTAAGAAAGGAATAAAATGAGAAGAAGAAAGGCTCCAGTTAGAGAAATTTTAGGTGATCCTATTTATAACAATAAGGTTGTAACAAAGTTTATTAATAAGATGATGTATGATGGCAAAAAGAGCATCGCAGAAAAGATTATTTATGCGGCCTTTGAGAAAATTGAAGAAAAAAGTGGTGAGAAAGGGATAGAAGTTTTTGAAAAGGCTTTAGATAAGGTAAAACCACTTGTAGAAGTTAGAAGCAGAAGAGTAGGGGGAGCTACTTATCAGGTTCCTGTAGAAGTGAGACCTACAAGACAACAATCATTATCTATCAGATGGATTTTAGAGGCCACTAGAAAAAGAAATGAAAGAACAATGATTGATAGACTTGCAAATGAGTTGATGGATGCAGCAAATGATAGAGGTGCGGCATTTAAGAAAAAAGAAGATGTTCATAAGATGGCAGAAGCTAATAAAGCATTTGCACACTATAGATGGTAATTAGGAGATAAGACAATGGCAAGAACAACTCCACTTAATAGAATTAGAAACATTGGAATTGCAGCGCATATTGATGCTGGTAAAACTACAACATCAGAAAGAATCCTATTTTATACAGGTGTAAGCCACAAGATTGGTGAGGTACATGATGGCGCTGCTACAATGGATTGGATGGAGCAGGAAAAAGAGCGTGGAATCACAATTACTTCTGCTGCAACAACTTGTTTTTGGAACAATCATCAAATCAATCTAATTGACACTCCAGGGCACGTTGATTTTACTATTGAAGTTGAGAGATCAATGAGGGTTTTAGATGGGGCGGTTGCAGTATTTTGTTCTGTAGGTGGCGTTCAGCCTCAAAGCGAAACTGTTTGGAGACAAGCCAATAAATATGGTGTTCCAAGAATGGTTTTTGTTAATAAAATGGATAGGATTGGCGCGAATTTCTACAATGTAGAGGAGCAAATTAAAGCAAGATTAAAAGCAAACCCAGTACCAATTAACATTCCTATTGGCGCAGAAGATAGTTTTAAGGGTGTAGTTGATCTTATTCAAATGAAAGCATTAATCTGGAATAATGAGTCAATGGGTGCAAAATATGACATTGAAGAGATTCCAGCAGACTTATTGGATAAAGCTAAAGAATATAGAGAAAAACTTGTAGAAGCTGCAGCAGAACAAGATGAAGGATTAATGGAAAAATATCTTGGTGGTGAAGAACTGAGTGTTGATGAAATTAAAAAGGGTATTAAGATTGGTTGCCATAATATGACTTTGGTTCCAATGCTCTGTGGTTCTTCTTTTAAAAATAAGGGAGTGCAAACTTTATTAGATGCTGTAGTTGATTTTTTACCAGCACCAACAGAAGTAGCGGATATTAAAGGAATTGACCCTAAGACAGAGCAAGAACTTCATGTAGAATCTACAGACAATGGACCATTTGCAGGACTTGCATTTAAGATTATGACAGACCCATTTGTGGGACAGCTTACTTTCGTGCGTGCTTATAGAGGTATGCTTGAATCAGGTAGTTATGTTCTAAACTCCACTAAAGGAAAAAAAGAGAGAGTGGGAAGACTTCTTAAAATGCACTCAAATAAAAGAGAGGATATTAAAGAAATCTATGCTGGAGAAATTTGTGCATTTGTGGGACTTAAAGAAACTTTGACAGGTGATACTCTTTGTGATGAAAAGGCTCCTGTAATCTTAGAGAGAATGGAGTTCCCAGAGCCTGTAATTCATATTGCTGTAGAACCAAAAACTAAGGCAGATCAAGAGAAAATGGGTATTGCTTTAGGCAAGCTTGCAGAAGAGGATCCAAGTTTTAGAGTAAGCACTCAAGAAGAGACAGGTCAAACTCTGATTGGTGGTATGGGAGAACTTCACTTAGAGATCATTGTAGATAGATTAAAGAGAGAATTTAAAGTAGAAGCTGAAGTTGGACAACCTCAAGTAGCATTTAGAGAAACTATTAGAAAATCAGTCAATAAAGAGTGTAAATATGCTAAGCAGTCAGGTGGTAGGGGTCAATATGGGCATGTATTTATTAAGCTTGAGCCAAAAGAGGCAGGTAGTGGATATGAGTTTGTAAATGAGATTACCGGAGGTGTAATTCCAAAAGAGTATATCCCTGCTGTAGATAAGGGAATCCAAGAGGCAATGCAAAATGGTGTTTTGGCAGGATATCCTGTAGTAGATTTTAAAGTTACGCTTTATGATGGAAGTTATCATGATGTGGATAGTTCAGAAATGGCGTTTAAGATTGCAGGATCTATGGCTTTTAAAGATGCTTGTCGTGAAGCTGGAGCTGTGTTGCTTGAACCTATGATGAAGGTAGAGGTAGAAGTTCCTGAAGAATATATGGGTGATGTGATTGGTGATTTAAATCGTAGAAGAGGACAGATTAATTCAATGGATGATAGAATGGGTCTAAAGATCGTAAATGCTTTTGTTCCATTGGCAGAAATGTTTGGTTATTCTACAGATTTGCGCTCAGCTACTCAAGGTAGAGGAACCTATTCTATGGAATTTGATCACTATGGTGAAGTTCCTGCAAATATTGCAAAAGAGATTATTGAAAAAAGAAAAGGGTGAGACAACAACCCTTTTACCTACATTTTTAAAAGATCTAGGTCTTTCTAGATCTTTTTTGGCTAAATCTAGCTTTATTAATTCTTTAAACTTCTTAATATTTCTAATACTTGGTAACTGCAAATTTTTTAGGACTTAGAATAAAGAGATTAGTGCTTTGTCTCTTGATAAAAGTGCCAAAAAATTAAAAAAAATTTTTTAATTTTTGAATTTTTTTTGTATAATGCCGCCGACATTTTAAAACTTTCAATTTTGTATGGTAACTTGTTATTTAGAAACTTTTTAAAACTTATAAAAATAGATTCTTCTGCATACATTTTTTGAATACTTTAAAAATGTCCAATCAGAATTAAGGAGTTGATCTATGGTTATAAAAAATTACCTGGGGGGGGGGGAGCAAACTAACACTTATATAGCTTCCTCTTCTTCTAAAATTTTTAAAAAATCTTTCTTTAAACCAGTTGTTGCTAGCTCTTTGGCTTTAATATTGGGTGCTAGCTTTGCTCAAGCACAATGTGAAGGTTCTAACTCTCCTTTAATTTGTGCAGGAATAAAAGGCTCTGAAAGCGAAGTGAGTAATCTTGTAAAATGGAATGCTACAAGTGTTCCATCTCAAGCTTTTATTCCACTTTTTCATAATACAGAAAAACCTATAAGTAAATTGATTTTTAAATTTAATAACTCTGGAAGCAAAACAGATTCTCTTACTAGCTCAGAGTCTGGAACAGAACTTACGCTTAGTACAACTAATGGTGCTAACTCTATTATTCTAAAAGGAGGTGGCAAGGGGATTCAAATGGATTCTACTGGCAAGGGGACTTTGGCGGTAGATTATAATTCTCAAAATGATAAATACTTCACACTAGATTTATCAGATGCTCCAGATGGTATTGCTTCATTCCTGGGAAATATAGAGATAGTTAATCAAGGAGTTAGTAGTGGTAGCAACAATAATACCTTTACAGCAACATTTAAGCATGATTTGCAAGGTGAAGTATCTCTTAAAAATGCTAGTGGAAATAACACTATAAAGCTTCTTAATGGAAATTTAAAAGGAGATATTACTACGCAAGAAGTTCAGAGTAATGGTTCTGAAAACAAGCTGACTATAGATTTTACCAATAATGGTGTACAAAATTTACAAGCAAACACTGCGGGAAGAATTATAGGTAATATCTATACGCACTACTATAACAATAATGTTAATACGACTATTACCATCAAGGGTGGGGGACTTAAAGGAAGCATTAAAAACAAGACTGCTGAAGGTAATTCATCTGGAAGCATTGGTGATCTTATAGTAAATTTTGAAGATGGTGCGGTGATGGAGGGTGGCAATATTGTTAGTGGTTATAATGATTTTCAAGCAAAGATTGTAACCTTTAAGGGTGCTAGTAATGGTAGTGATATTGTCTTGACTGGAGATATAACTAGTTCTGGAACAGGACCTGTTGGTGGACTCAAGAAAGAAAATGGCAATCATGTTACTTTTGAAAATGGTTCTATGAAAGGAGATGTGAATGCATATGAAGCATCCGGAAGAGCAGGGTATAACAGCATTACCTTTAAAGATTCTAATGCAAAATTAGAGGGGAATATCTCTGCAAAAGGAGGTATTAATGATAGTCATTCAACCAATGAAATTAGCTTTGAAGGTGATACAAATGCAATTGTAGGTGGAAGTATTAAAACTGGAGCAAGTAGTTCTAAGGGAGGTAGTGCAGGTGCTAATATTATTACCTTTAAAGGAACAACTAAAAATAATACTATCACAACTACAGAAGGCATCGGTGCATACAAAGGAAATAATTTTATTACCTTTGAAGGAAGCGTAAGTAATAAAATTGAAGGTAATCTTATCACAGGTGCTACAGACTATGGATCAAATGGCACTAATTTTGTTACTTTTAAATCTGCAGCTAAGAACACCATACAGGGAGATGTTAACGGAGAAAATGGAAACAATAGAGTTGTGATGAATGGAAATAATGCAATCACAGGTATTATTTCTGCAAAAGGGGGTTATAGTGGAAGTAATCAATTCCATTTCTTAGGTTCTCAAACAACGATAGGAACAAACGATTCTCTTTCTTCAGTTGTTTCAGATACAAATGCAACCTCTTCGGGTACAGTTAATTTATTATTATTTAATTCTGAGACAAATACCCTTACTCTCAATGAGCTTAAGGCAAATGGAAATACTAAAGCTATTAATATCATCTCTTTAGATGATACAGCTACTAAAACTGCAAGCACTAGTAATATAACTATAAAAACAATGAGCGCTAGTAGTGGCAAAAACTTTATTGGTAAGGGTATTCTTACAAATGTTCAAGCCCAAGAAGTTGATGCAAGCACTTTAAACCTCACAGATAACACCAACTCTATGTCTTTTGTTGATGCTACAAATGCTTTTGTTGGAAATCTTTCTGTAAGTTCAGTAACTTCTAACAATGGCGTAAATAATATTTCCTTTAAAGCTAGCAATACAATTTTAGCTTCAGAGAATGCTAAAGCTACTCCTCAAAATGCTATTATCGGTTCTGTTGTTTTAAATAATGATGAAGC